>JAPDIT010000006.1 GCA_029259455.1 Archaeoglobi archaeon | reverse complement strand
TCGGAGATAAAATTCCTTGCTCTCTGATTGAAACGGCTGTAACAAGGCTGCTTATCAGAGTTGCATGCTACGCACTGAGAATTTTGTTAAGAATTAGAATAAAGGAAGTGGGATATTAAACACACTCACCGCTTGAAAAAAATTAATATATTTTTCTGTTCATGCTATTCTCATGGGGATGATTGGTGAGATCACTACCTTCTTTGGAATGAGAGTCTTTACGGATGAGGGGAGATACGTTGGCAAGGTGGAGGATGTAATCATCGACCAAAACACAAAGTCTATCAGGGGACTGGCTATCTCAGATTACAACAAGGCTCTAATAGACTCGCATGCGAAAGGTGTTATTATTCCCTACAGGGTCGTTAAGGCTGTTGGTGATATTATAATAATCAAAGACCTCTTCAAGAGAAAATCGAGAGCGTTTGAGTACGAATCGAAAGAAGTCATTGAAGAGGAGGAAGAAGGAGAAGAATGGCAAGAATAACCACAGAAATTCCAAGAAGGAGTCTGAGTTTTAACTTCTCCTTCAAAAATATTGCGCTAAAGATCGCTGCAAAAACTGGTGAGCTGGAGGAGGGTTGAACAACATTCCATGAATTTGATATTTTTATTGCGGTAATAAAAAGCATAATCCCTAAGAACGAGAAAAAGCCTCCAATTGCTCCTGAAAAAATTACCGATTCCTTGTTGAAAATCTCATCTGTTTTTACCGTGAAACTGAGAAGTGCTAGGCAGAATAACAGCCTGACAAAAGCCACAACCGAAACAGGAAGTCTGTCTGTGAGGAGGTCGAGAGTGAGGATTGCAAGAGCCCATGAAAAAGCTGCGAGGAGTGCATAAAACACCCCTGACGTTTCTTCCTTCTTACCTGATCCGTAAATAATGTAAACTGCCAAAACTACCAGAATGGCGGAAATGAGGGTATTTATGCTAAGTTTTTCGCCATAAATGACTGTTGAAAGAAGGACGACATACACCGGATACGTTGAAGATGCCGGAAGCGCGATGCTTACTGGTGATTTTTTCAGAGAGGCGAAGTAGCTCAAGTCTCCGATATAGAAAGCCAGTATTGCGGAAACAACGAGAATAAGAGCGGTTTGCGCATCTAAGCTTATTCTCGGCAACTCCCATACGGTAAAAGGGAAAAGATAAAGCGTGGCGAAAAATGTTCGGTGGAAATTTGCCGTGAAAATACTAACACTCTGCACACCCTTCTTGTAGGCAATTCCATTAAATGCCCAGCAAATGGCCGCGGTCAGAGACAGGAGAACTCCGAGCACGAGTTTTAACTCTCTCGGTGTTTTTAAAGTCTTTACTAGATTATTTGTAATTTTAAATTGTTGCTTTTACTACTAGAACTTAAGTTTTTATTTCTACGTTCGAAACTGTGGTATCCCAAATTGCATTTACACCTTCCCATCCCACCACCTCCTCACAAACCACATAACCCTCTCCTGAGGGAGCTTGTACCGGAACGCATTGATCGGTCCAGGCTTTTGTGAGGTTTAACCTC
>JAPDIT010000023.1 GCA_029259455.1 Archaeoglobi archaeon | reverse complement strand
AAGAATACGTTAATCCAGATGGTAGTCTCAAGCTTTCTGAAGAAGAGGTGCTTGCAGGTGGTTGGCTTAGTAAAATTCTAAAGGGTTTGGCTTGCCCGAAATGTGGTGAGATAATTGGTAAGCCAGAAGATTAGTGATGTTTTATTCGGACACGTCGTTTAAGAAAATGGTGAGAATTAAAACTTTTTTGTGAAGTTTATTAAAAAAGAAAGTTAAAGGATTATTTCGATACCCAGCTTCTCCGCAAGCTCCTTGTAGCGGTTTCTTATTGTTACCTCGGTGACTCCAGCCACCTCGGCAACCTCCCTCTGGGTTCTTCTCTCTCCAAGCAGTATTGATGCCACGTAGAGCGCAGCAGCGGCAACACCAGTCGGCCCTCTGCCGCTGGTAAGCTCTCTCTCTTCAGCTTTCTTGATGATCTCAATTGCCTTTTTTTGCACCTCACCGCTTAGTCCTAAAGCGGCGCAGAACCTCGGGATGTAGTCTGCGGGGCTTGTCGGCATCAGCTTAAGTCCAAGCTCCCTCGTGATGAACCTGTACGTTCTTCCAATCTCCTTTCTGTCAACTCTTGAGTATGTAGCTATTTCATCGAGCGTTCTTGGCACACCCGCCTGCCTGCATGCAGCATACAAAGCTGCAGCGACAACACCTTCAATGCTCCTTCCCCTTATGAGGTTCTTCTCAACGGCCTTTCTGTAGATTACCGCCGCTGTCTCCCTAACACTCTTCGGCAGACCAAGGGCTGAGGCCATTCTGTCAAGCTCGCTGAGGGCGAATGCGAGGTTCCTTTCTGTTGCGTTGCTGATTCTGATTCTCCTCTGCCACTTTCTCAACCTGAACAGCTGTGCTCTGTTTCTAACTGATATTGCCTTTCCATAGTAGTCCTTGTTGCTCCAGTCTATGATTGTTGAGAGACCTTTGTCGTGGATAGTGTAGGTTACCGGAGCTCCAACTCTGCTTCTCTTATCCCTCTGCTCGCTATCAAACGCCCTCCATTCCGGCCCGGCATCGATGTAAGTATCTTCAATTACAAGCCCACAATCCTGGCAGATAAACTCTCCTCTGCGGTAATCGCGAATAAGTCTGGGACTTCCACATTCAGGACAAACTTCAACGTCCTCTTCCCTTTCTATTTCCTTTCTTTCTACTTCCTTCTCTACTTCCTTTTCCCTTACCTTTTCTACCTCCGCCATACTCCTTCACCACAAATAATTCTTCAAGTATTATCTTATCCGCATTTTTTGGCTTAACCAGAGCGTAGGGTGAAGATACTGGACCTATAACGTCAGCAACAAACCCGATGTGTTCGTTCCTTCTTGTAACAACCTTATCCCCGATTTTGGGGATGTACGCAGGATTTAACGCCACTACAAGCATTCCAGTTTTTGACATATGCTTTACTCTACCAAGTGTCCGCAACCTACTCATGCAGTATATAAGGTTTTCGGCGGAGTATATAAAGTTTTCGGTCAAGTCGAGTGTGTTTAATATCCCACTTCCTTTATTCTAATTCTTAACAAAATTCTCAGTGCGTAGCATGCAACTCTGATAAGCAGCCTTGTTACAGCCGTTTCAATCAGAGAGCAAGGAATTTTATCTCCGA
>JAPDIT010000020.1 GCA_029259455.1 Archaeoglobi archaeon | reverse complement strand
ACTTCTTCAACCCGCCGGTTATAATGAGGCTGGTTGAGGTGATAAGGGGGGAGAAGACCAGCGACGAAACGATGGACTTGCTTGTGGAGTTTGTTAAAACTCTTGGAAAAACACCAGTGAGAGTTGAAAAGGACGTGCCAGGGTTCATAGTTAACAGAGTGCAGGCTCCTGCAAGCGTCCTTCTCATGGCAATTCTTGAAAAGGGTATAGCAACCCCTGAAGAAGTCGATGCTACCGTAAGGAGACTTGGCCTCCCTATGGGTCCCTTCGAGCTCGTTGACTTTACTGGAGTTGATGTCCTCTATAATGCACTGAAGTATTACGCCCAGACAATAAGCCCCGACTACGAGCCACCCAAGATTCTTGAGGAGATGGTAAAGGAAGGTAAGCTTGGAAGAAAAACCGGACAGGGGTTCTATGACTGGAGCAAAGGGAGACCGCAGATTGACTCAAGCAAAGCAACCGATAAGATCAACCCGATGGATTTCACCTTCGTAGAGATCAACGAAGCGGTGAAGCTTGTTGAGATGGGAGTTGCAACCCCGCAAGATATTGACACTGCAGTAAAGCTCGGCCTTAACAGACCTTTCGGTCCATTCGAGCTTGCAAAGCAGTTCGGGGCTGAGCAGATAACCAAAAGGCTGGAGGAGCTTGCAAAGCAGTACGGAAAGAAGATTTTCGAACCTACAAAGACTCTCAAAGAGGGAAAGCTTGAGGAGTTGCTGAAAGCAGGTGAAGCGGAGAAGAAAGAGGATAAAAAAAAAGAGAGTGAGTTCGAGACAATAAAGATTGAAAAACTAGACGGAGGAATAACGAAGCTCATACTGAACAGACCCGACAGGCTGAACACAATTTCACCACAAGTCCTTGATGAACTCGATAAGGCAATTACCCAGCTCTGGAACGATGAGGATACGAGAGTCATCATCATTACCGGTGCTGGAGATAGAGCCTTCTCCGCTGGAGCCGACCTCGCAGGAAGCATAATCACGCACCCCTTCGACTTCCTTGAGCACAACAGAAAAGGAGAAAGGATCTTCACAAAGCTGAGAGAGATTCCAAAGCCCGTAATTGCAGCTATAAACGGTTATGCTCTTGGAGGTGGACTTGAAATTGCTATGAACTGTGATATAAGGCTCGCAAAGAAGTCGGCAATTCTTGGCCTACCAGAAGTCGGTCTCGGTATCCTGCCAGGCTGGAGTGGAACGCAGAGGATGGTCAAGCTCATTGGAATCAGCAGAGCCATGCAACTCGCCTTGACTGGCGAGAGAATAACTGCAGAAGAGGCAGAGAGGTGGGGATTGGTTAACAAGGTCTTCGATGATGATAAGTTCGAAGAGGAAGTTATAAACTACGCCAAGAACATTGCAGAGCGCTGTGCTCCGCTTTCAATGGCTCTGATCAAGAGGCTCATCAACAAGGGCGGAGAGGTGCCCATGGACGTTGGTCTCGAGTGGGAATGCACTGCTGCAGGACTGCTTTTCGCAACTGAGGACATGAGAGAGGGCATTTCAGCCTTCCTGAGAAAAGATAAGCCCCAGTTCAAAGGGCGCTGAATTTTTCCATTTTCTTTTTTCTTAGTTTTTGGAATATAAGTTGATATAGGGTTCTTACCAAATCACATCTCAGCCAACCTCTGCAACACCTTCTTCTCCCTGAAACCCAGAGCAACAACCACCCCCACCAAAAGGACATTCAGAGCTGCAAACTTATACACAGATCTCCCCGTATATCTATGC
>JAPDIT010000022.1 GCA_029259455.1 Archaeoglobi archaeon | reverse complement strand
ACGCATCATGCCAAGTGAGAGAGGCAGAGAAACTGAACATTTCGCTGGTTTACCTCCTCCTCACTCTCCCGACCTGAATCCAATTGAGAACGTCTGGAAGTTAAATTATTTCGGAGAAATCTCCGCTAAATGCTGAAGAATTGAAGGAGACAATTGCTAAAGCTTTCAAAAAGCTGACAGAATCAATATCCTTTGCAAAAAGGTGGATTGAGAAGTTTCTGGGTGATAAGTTTAAGATGTTATGCACTTAACCATAAACACACGGAAATTCTGCAAACAATGTATATCCGCAAAAAGCCTTAAATATACTTCAGGTGTCAGTTGAAACGGGGATCACAATGGGATGGAAGTCACACGGTTTCAGGTTCAAATCAGGAAGAAAACTGAGAAAGAAAGTTAGAGAGAGAGGAATAAGGATCAGAAAGTTTCTGCAGACATTTGATGTTGGACAGAGAGTTCACATTGACATCGAGCCGGCCTCGCAGAAGGGCATGCCGCATCCGAGATTTCAGGGAAGAACTGGAGTTGTCATTGGACAGAGGGGCAGGGCTTACTTGGTGCAAGTGAGGGACGGAGGAAAGATGAAAACCCTGATTGTTAGGCCCGAACACCTCAAACCGCAGAGTGGTTGAAATGTTTAAGGAAGTTAGAGATTTTGAATACATTACCATTTCTGAAGCGAAAGAAATAATGGAGGAAATCGCCAAAAAAAGGCAGGAGGAAGCCGAGCTTTTATTTGAAACGAGGAGAGCTTTAAAGCACCTCCGCTTATTCTCCAAGCTTCCGGCTGATAAGGCCAAAGAACTTGTTGAAGAGCTTCTCAAACTGCCCCAGGTTGGCAGTAAGGAGATAGCTGTAAAGCTTGTAGATATAATGCCTCGCGTTCCTGACGAAGTGAGGATTATTTACGCAAAAGAAAGAGTTACTCTGACACCTGAGCAAATTCAGGAGATTCTGGACGTCATCGACAGATATCGTATTTAAGAAAAAACATAAATAGTTATAGTACTATTTTGAAAAAGGAGCTGATGCTATGGAGAAGCCAAGAGTAGAAAGGGCTGAAAGCAAAGAAAAGCTTGAGGATTATGCTTATGTACTTGATTTCATGCCGTATGGTCATCCTGACGATAAAAGACCAATACATAAAAGAGAACCTCTTGCTCAGGTTGTTGGGGAGAAGTACTTCACATTACTTGAGGTCAGCATAAGGAAGGGAAAGCAGCCGCTGGTTATGGACAGGGTGTACATTGGCAAAGGGGAGAGGGACGTCGTGTTCAAGATAAAGAGAAGGTTGAGGTATGAGGACTTAACCCCTGCTGCAAAGGCGGAATTGCCTTACGTTATAGAACACATCATAAAGCAGGATGAGAAGAAGTACGTTGACTTCTTCAACAAGGCTGAATCAATAACTACCAGAATGCACCAGCTCGAACTCCTTCCCGGCGTGGGAAAGAAGATGATGTGGGCAATAATCGAGGAAAGGAAGAGGAAGCCCTTTGAAAGTTTTGAGGATATAGCCCAGAGGGTGAAGGGTATTCAGAGGCCAGAAAAGCTCATTGTCAGTAGAATTTTACATGAAATCAAGAATCCGCAGACCAAGTATAAGCTCTTTACCGCTTGAAGAGTGTGTTTAACATCCTGTAACCTCAATACTACACTAATATAATTCAACATCAAAACTTATTTAAAACGATTCCAAACCAAACAACATGCTCAAAAGGTGGGATACGAGAAACTACGATATAGAACTCATCCTAACAATCTTCGACTCCATCAGCATAAACA
>JAPDIT010000051.1 GCA_029259455.1 Archaeoglobi archaeon | reverse complement strand
AGTTGTGTACGAGAAGAGTAACTCCCTTCGGAACTTCAGCCAAGATCAGCGTCCCAAAGAAGCATATTGGGCAGAGAGCTTATGTTGTAATCCTCAAAGACTGATCTGAGAATTTTGTCTCAAAACCGCAAATAACTGAAAAGGCTTTTAACACTCCCTTTATAACTCCGACTCATGATAGTCCACCCTATTGGTTATCGCTATGGAACCCCTGAGATGAAGAGAATATGGAGTGAGGAAAGCAAGATAAAGAGGATGGTAAGGGTTGAAATGGCTCTCTTACGCGCTCTTGCTAAAAAAGGTTATCTCAGCGAAGAAGAAGCTAAAGAAGCTAAAATGAAAGCTTACAAGGTCACTCCTGAAAGGGTGAAGGAGATTGAGGCTGAAATCAGGCATGACATAATGGCTCTTGTAAAGGTGATAACGGAGGCTACAGGCTGTAAGTGGGTTCATTTCGGAGCAACTTCCAATGATATAATCGACACAGCTACAGCATTACAGCTGAGAGACAGCCTGAAAATACTGGAGGTGAAAATAAAAAGGCTTGCGAAAATTCTCGCTGAAAAAGCCGTTGAATATAAAGATGTTGTTTGCCTCGGCAGAACGCACGGACAGGCTGCCCTGCCTACAACCTATGGATTTAGATTTGCTCTGTGGGCCGCTGAGGTTACGAGACACTACATCAGACTGCAGCAGCTTAAAGAAAGACTGCTTGTAGGGCAGATGAGCGGGGCTGTGGGGACTCAGGCTGCTTTTGGGAAGGATGGTTTTGAAATCGAAGAGGAGGTTATGAGGTTGCTAAATCTAAAACCGGCAATAATCTCAAGTCAGATTGTACCGAGAGACTCCTACTGCGAGTACATCGAGTTTCTTGCCAACTTAGCAGCAACGCTTGAAAAAATTGCTCTCAACTTTAGACTCCTTCAGAGGGCGGAAGTTGGAGAGGTAATGGAGAAGTTCGAGGCCAAGCAGGTGGGAAGTTCTACAATGCCGCACAAGAGGAATCCGATAGACTGCGAGAACATATGCGGGCTGGCAAGGGTTGTGAGGGGCTTTGTAGAGCCACAACATCAGTCTGCCATCCTCTGGGAGGAGAGGGATTTGACAAACTCATCTGCGGAGAGAATAACGCTTGTGGAGGCAACAGTCCTTGCAGATCACATTCTGACAAAGATGATAAAGGTTGTTTCGAATGCTAGCCTCAACCTTGAGAATATCAGGAGGAATCTGGAGATGCAGAGAGGGCTTAACCTGAGCGAGGCTGTTATGATAGAGGTGACGAAGAGAGGTGTGAGTAGGCAGGAGGCGCATGAGATTCTAAGGCAGGCGGCTATGAGGGCTTATGAGCACAACTCGTCCCTTCTTGAAGAGCTTTTGAAGGATGAAAGAATTATGAAGTACTTCAGAGAGGATGAGCTGAAGGAAATACTGAAACCGGAAAACTACCTCGGCACTGCAAAGGAAAGGGTTGAGAGGGTTGTAAAGTGGGTAAATGAGACGATAGAATGAGACTCAGGATAAAGGTTGAACTTTACGAGGAATTGGCACATGAAAACTGTTAGGGCAATTGCTGAGGCTCTGCCGATAAAGTCGACAGTCAGCAGGTGGGTGACGAGATATATTTCAATACAGGCATTGTGGTTACAAAGGAGGAAAACTCCAAGGATGTAGTCGAGTTGGGTGACGTGGCTTACTGGATTCTAGGAAAGGCCATATCTCTGGAGGAAGTAATTGTAGAGAAAATTTATGGTTAAGTGCATAACATCTTAAACTTATCACCCAGAAACTTCTCAATCCACCTTTTTGCAAAGGATATTGATTCTGTCAGCTTTTTGAAAGCTTTAGCAATTGTCTCCTTCAGCTCTTCCGTA
>JAPDIT010000067.1 GCA_029259455.1 Archaeoglobi archaeon | reverse complement strand
TTGGCAATCTGCTTATGAAGATGAGGTTTGAGAGGACAAGCTATGAATCGTTTATCGGTGAAGTTATTAAGCTGGATAGGGATATAAGGTGGGAGGTGAATTTACACCTATGATGGAACACGACCAAAAAATTAAATCACCTAAGGATGAGTTAGATCGTGGAAAAAGTACTCCAACTCGTCAGAAGGGGAGAAGGGGAAAATGTTGAGTTTAAAGAGTTTTTGACACCATACCACCTCAGGGAAGGGAGATTCAGGCAGCTTGCCTGCCAGATGAACCACAGGATTATAATGGGCAAGGGTGTAGCCGTTTACGTTGTAGGTGTTTCAGATAACGGGGAGCTCAAAGGTATCGACGATAAGAAGTTTTCTGAGACCCTTGAGGTTTTAAAAAAGCTTGCTGAAGAAATTGAGGCCGAAATAACCTCCGTCGAGCGATACGAAGTTAACGGGGGATACGTTGGTGTTGTAGAGGTTAGAAAATCCAAGGCAAAGGAGCACATCCTCGTGGGCACTGCTGGACACGTCGACCACGGCAAATCAACGCTTGTAGGCTGCCTAATAACAGGAAAACCTGATGATGGTGATGGGGCGACGAGGGTTTACTTGGACGTTCTGAAGCACGAAATAGAGAGGGGGCTGAGTGCAGAAATAAGCTTTGCCGTCTTCGGATACAAGAATGGAAGGGTTCTCAGGATGAAAAATCCGACCAGCAAAACTGAAAAAGCTATGGTCGTAGAGACTGCAGACAAGCTGGTAAGCTTCGTTGACACAGTTGGTCATGAGCCGTGGCTCAGAACGACCATCAGAGGTCTGCTGGGACAGAAAATCGATTACGGTCTTCTTGTGGTAGCAGCGAATGACGGCGTGATGAGGACGACCAAGGAACATCTCGGAATTATGCTAGCCATGGATTTACCCGTCATTGTAGCGGTGACGAAGGCAGACATGGTTGATGATGCTAAGCTAAACCAAGTTTTGGAAGAAGTTTCAGCAACCCTCAAAAGGGTGGGGAGAGTGCCAACCGTCCTGAAATCGAAGCTAGATGCTAAGAGGGTTGTCGAGATGCTTAACACCAATAAGCTTCTCGTCCCCGTAATCGTAACCTCTGCCGTAACGCTGGAAGGATACGACATCCTTGAGGAGATCTTTCTGCAACTGCCGAAACGCTACACGTCTGATGAAGACTTTCTAATGTATATAGACAAAATTTACAGAGTTACAGGAGTTGGAACGGTCGTAAGCGGGAGCGTGAAAAGCGGAGAGCTTGCTGAAGGGGAGGAGGTCTACATAGGCCCTCTTCAAGATGGCAGCTTCAGAAAGGTAAGAGTGCAGAGCATAGAGATGCATCACTACAGGATAGACAAGGCCAAGCCAGGGGACATAATTGGAGTTGCGTTGAAAGGTGCAAGATACGATGAGCTTAGAAGAGGGATGGTTTTAAGCAAAAAAGAGCCGAGAGCGGTCTGGGAGTTTGAGGCTGAGGTCTACGTCTTCACTCATCCAACCCTTATAAGTGCGGGTTATGAGCCTGTCATGCACGTCGAAACGATCTCGGAAACCGTGACGTTTTTAGATATGGATAAGGAATATTTAAAATCGGGAGACAGAGGGATCGTGAGAATGCAATTTAAATATCACCCCCACTTCGTCTACGAGGGACAGAAGTTCATTTTCAGAGAGGGAAGGAGTAAGGGAATGGGGGAGATAGTTAGAGTAATTAGGTAGCTTGTTTGGAGTGGCCTTAACCTCCTGCAGCATCTGTCGAAAACAGCCAAAGCTTCCTCAATCACATTGTTCACTCTTCCATGTTCTGCGAGATACTTCTCAATTATCTTATATGTGCACGTGTAATTATAGTATTTGACATAACTAACTTAACCAAAATTCAAGAACTTTCTTATCCACTTTTCTGCGAAGCTTATTCTCTGAGTTAACTGGTAAAAGCTATTTGAAATCACTTCCTTAAGCTCCTCCAACGTTCTAATGAAGAGAGGAGACAACACTCTCTTTATAGCTCTCCAGATTTGCTCAATAGGATTCAGATCGGGAGAGTAGGGAGGCAGATAAACCAAAACCATGTTCAGCTTTTCTGCTTTTATTCTTGTCTTTCTGGCCCAGT
>JAPDIT010000073.1 GCA_029259455.1 Archaeoglobi archaeon | reverse complement strand
GAGAATCAGGATATTCTTCTGCTCGATCAGCTGCAGAAATCCTGTCAGGAACCGGAATTTGTTTTGCAAGCTGTTCATGCTGTACTACAACCGATTGAGGTGGTGTTTGTGTTAAGTGGATGCGTCCAGCCTTCGTATAGGAAATCTTTAATAGTCTTCACGACCTTTTTGGAGCATGTATTTCGACTCTCATCTTCATTCTGAGGGGCTTGGGTCCAGCGAGCTAAAGAAGTTGGCCGAAAATCAGATAGAAGAGGTCTGCAGCCTTGCTTTCTTCCCCGTAAAGCCCAGGTATCCACAAACCATGGTTGATGTCTTCAGAAAGCTCACAGAGTTTGAACCGTTGAGGTGTGAGGCAGCGGGAATCAGGATGTATCCGGCTGTAGGCATTCATCCCCGCTGCATTCCCCCTGACTATGAATTCGTGCTGAAGCATCTAGAAGAAGGGGAATGGGTTGCTTTTGGTGAAATAGGGCTAGAACTTGTTACCGATGAGGAGGTTGAGGTTCTCAAATCACAGCTTGAGCTGGCGAAGAAGCTTGACGTGCCGTGCATAATCCACACTCCGAGAGGGGAGAAGGTTAAGGCAACCAAAAAGACAATTGAGATTCTTAACAGCCTTGACTTTCCCCCTCAGCTAGCCGTGATCGACCACGTTAATTTTGAAACCATCGACATGGTATTTGAGACGGAGTACTGGATTGGCCTAACCATTCAGCCCGGAAAACTCTCTCTGGATGATGCTGCAAGAATTGTTGCCGAGTACGGAAGCGAGAGGTTTATGCTGAACAGCGATGCCGGTTACAGAGATGTGGAGATTGCAACAGTTGCATCGGCAGCGGAGAAAATTGCTGAAAATGTGGGAAAAGATGAGGCGGAGAGAGTCGCGAGAAAGAATGCAAGAAAGTTCCTGAGGTTGTAGTATGAAGAGGCCCACGCTCGATGAATATTTCATGGAAATTGCTTCCGTTGTTGCAAAACGCTCCACCTGCCTGAGACAGCATGTTGGGGCAGTTATAGTCAAGGATAAGAGAATTCTTGCTACCGGCTACAATGGAGCGCCATCAGGTCTGCCGCACTGCGATGAGGTTGGATGTCTGAGAGACAAGATGGCAGTGCCGAGTGGTGAGAGGCAGGAACTCTGCAGAGGAGTTCATGCGGAGCAGAACGCGATAATACAGGCGGCAAAGTTCGGAATAAGCGTGGATGGGGGAACTCTCTACTCCACACACTGCCCATGCATCACCTGTGCCAAGATGATAATCAACGCTGGCATCAAAAGGGTCGTTTACGGTAGGGAGTACGCAGATAAGAGAGGGTTAGAACTTCTAAAGGAAGCGGGAATAGAGGTGAAATTCTTTCCGTGTTGTATTGAGTAGAAAATTTGGAAATCATACCTCAATTTGAAATCTGTAATTCTTGAAAAAAATGAGAAGGCTGAAATTACAATAAACAGGCCTGAAGTCCCACAACGCTCTCAACATGGATGTGGTTTAAGGAACTCTCCGCAGCGCTTGATGACTGCTGGAAAGATGACAACATCAAGGTTATACTGCTGGAAGGTGCTGGAAAAAGCTTCTCGTCTGGGCAGACCTCAAGCAGTTCATGAGATTTGCTGCTGGAGAGGGAAATCCGGCTGAATACGGTTTGGAGTTGCATTTTGGTGTTGTTAAGAAAATGAGAGGGGCTCTGGATTACGACATCATTACAGAAGTCGTGCTGGACGATAAGCTTGAGGATAGGGTGAAAGAAGTCATTGAAATCTACCTGAACAGACCGAGGGTTGCGATTGCAAACCTGAAGAAGCTCTTAACGTCACACATTCAAAACAGGATTGCGAACATTTAGCTTACAAACTCAACCTCGCCACGATGGCTTCACTCAGGAAGGACTTTATTGAGGGGATTACAGCAATGCTGGAAAAAGGGAGGCCAAAGTTTGATTAGTAGTTGAATGAGGTTAACCTGCTACCGACGACTGCCGATTGTAACCCAATGACAAAGGCAGCGTAACAGTACGGACAGTAGTAGTGCTTCAGAACTATGAACGCGCATATAATTAGGACATAGGTGGTTCCACAAACTTAGCATTTAATCTCAATTCAGATAGCTCCATAGTAGAAGCAGACAACTGATTCACTTCCTATTCCAACGGGACAAAACCATATTACCCTAAATCTAAAATAAAACCACC
>JAPDIT010000039.1 GCA_029259455.1 Archaeoglobi archaeon | reverse complement strand
GCACAATCTCTCTTCCGGCAACCTTCATCACAACAGGGAAGCCGATTTGCTTTGCTGCTTTAACGGCCCGCTCTTCCCTCTCGCAGAAGATGCAGGTAGCGGTTTTTATGCCGTATTTTTCGAGTAAAGCTTTGGATTCGTGTTCGAGGAGTAGCATGAAGACTGAGTGGGAGGGAGATTTAAAATGGTTTTCCAATTTTTTGGCTAAAAGCATGTCACAAAGCTGTATTCGCAATCCTAAAGCCCAATACAGAAAACTGCTCTATCAGAAACTACTTATATTGTTGTGTAAAAATTTCTGTTGAATGAGGCAGAGGTTTGTTTTGGACACAACTGCAATAACAGATGCTGGACTTAGAATCAAGGAGGGTTATGAGTCCCTGTGCAAGTCCGCTACCGAGGTTCTGGAGCTTATAGCTCTTGCAAGGCTTAAGCTTGATATTAGCTGCTACATCCCCTATCCGTCAGTTTACACCGAGCTAACGAGCTTTTTGAAAAGATATGGATGTAACGATGATATTTTCACGAAGCTCGACACCTGGCTTGTGAAAAAGACTCCGAACAGGTACGAGGTCAAAATTCCTGCGGCAATATTTTACGAATACATAATCACCGTAAGGCAGAAAATGAACAGGGGAAGAAGGCTTGCTGAAGAGTACATTCTTGAATCTTCTGCAATCACGGCAAGGCTAGAAGATAAGAGCAAGATTGAAGAAGAGATAGGTACTCTTATCTCCAAGTTCAGGGACAAGTACAGGGCGGTGATGAGGCAGGGCATTCTCGACAGCGCACCTGACCTAGATGTCCTCCTTCTGGCCAAGGAACTTGAGGCGGGTGTTGTCAGCAGCGATGCAGGAATAAGGAAATGGAGTGAGAGACTCGGCTTGAGATTCGTTGAAGCTGCAAAATTCCCGCGCATGCTGAAAGAGTACCTCAAGCTTATGGGTTCTGAAAATGTTGTGCGAAAATTTGAGAATGAAGAAAATGAGTGAGGAAGATAAAAAGATAAAAAATAAAAACTCCGGTGTTAGTGGTCTCTTGAGGTGGTGAAATGCTAAGTGTGAATGAAATTGCAGTAGATATCGTCGAAGACATGCTGGATTATGAAGAGGAACTGAGAATTGAATCTAAAAAGCTTGAAAACGGCGCTGTTGTTGTGGACTGCGGAGTGAACGTGCCGGGAAGTTACGATGCAGGAATAATGTACACACAAGTCTGCATGGGTGGTCTGGCGGATGTTGACATCGTTGTGGACACGATCAACGATGTGCCGTTTGCATTTGTCACCGAGTACACGGATCATCCGGCTATTGCCTGCCTTGGAAGCCAGAAGGCTGGATGGCAGATACAGGTTGAAAAATTCTTTGCAATGGGAAGCGGCCCTGCAAGGGCTCTCGCCCTGAAGCCAAAGAAGACTTACGAGAGGATAGAGTACGAGGATGATGCAGATGTAGCTGTAATCGCTCTCGAAGCAAACAAGCTTCCGGATGAGAAGGTTATAGAATACATAGCCAAGGAATGTGACGTTGACCCTGAGAACGTCTACGCCCTTGTAGCTCCGACCGCTTCAATCGTCGGAAGTGTGCAGATTTCAGGAAGAATTATCGAAACAGCAATTTTCAAGATGAACGAAATCGGATACGATCCAAAGCTCATCGTCAGCGGTGCTGGAAGGTGCCCGATTTCGCCAATTCTTGAGAACGACCTCAAGGCCATGGGCTCGACAAACGACAGCATGATGTACTACGGGAGCGTTTTTCTGACTGTCAAGAAGTACGACGAGATACTGAAGAATGTGCCAAGCTGCACGAGCAGGGATTACGGCAAACCGTTCTACGAGATATTCAAGGCTGCCAATTATGACTTCTACAAGATTGATCCAAACCTCTTTGCTCCAGCGCAGATCGTTGTGAACGACCTTGAGACGGGCAAAACTTATGTCCACGGTAAGCTGAACGCCGAAGTACTCTTCCAGTCCTACCAGATCGTTCTGGAGGAGTAACTCTTTTTTATTTTTATTTTGGAGAAACCTGATTCAGCCCAGAATTTTAGCAAAACTCCATATTTAGGTGGTTCCACAAACTTAGCATTTAATCTCAATTCAGATAGCTCCATAGTTGACGAGCTGGGAGAAATAGTAGAGGAAAAAAGAATAGAAAACACAAAGGAATCTCTACAAAAATTCGCATCAAAATACAAAGCTAAAGCTGTAATAGAGGCAACATCCAACTACAGGTTCAT
>JAPDIT010000027.1 GCA_029259455.1 Archaeoglobi archaeon | reverse complement strand
CATGAGCCTGAACTTTGATGAACTGGAGACTCCCTATCAGGCTTTTTTGAGGAAGTTGCCTGCTGAAAGGGGTTTTGAGTATAGCAGGGTGGTTGTTTGAAGAGTGAAATTATTTCGGGATATCACATCTACGTTCGAAACGCTAAAAAATGCATAAAATTCCTGCAAAAGAGTTGAAGGGCTTTTAGGGAAAAATCAAAAGATTTATATATGAAAGACTCTCATGATGAGTTGCAAAAGAGGTGATGTAAATGAGTGAGGCAAAAGAGTTGATTAAGAAGATGTGTGACCTGCAGAACAGTACAGAAGAGATACAGAAGGAAATGGCTGGATGGAGTGGCGTCGTTCAGTACAAGCTGGATGGTGAGGAATTCTACGTAGAGTACAAGTCTGACGGGACATGTGAATTTAAAGAGGGTACTCACAGCTCCCCGACCTTCACGATTGTCGCTCCTCCAGACTTGTGGCTTGCAGTTCTCAAGGGGCAGGAAGATCCTGTCAGCGCCTTCATGATGGGCAAATACAGAATCGAAGGAAACATAATGGAGGCTCAGAGGCTCGCTGGTGTAGTTAAGAAGTTCCAAGGAAAATTCGAACTCTAATTTTTTCTTTTCTTTTAATATTTTGAGCTAATCTACGTATTTTACTAGCTTTGTCCAAGTTCCAATTTCTAGGAAGCTTCCTTCAACATTCTCCTCCATCTCTTTGAACATTTTGAAAGGTACTGTAAAGGTCAGAACATTATCGCCGAGCTGTCTTCTGACATTCATCCTCGCATCCAAGTCGGTTAAACCGATAACGGCCCTTGGAGCATCCGATTGTACCTCTCTGTAGGCGAAGATTCCTATTCTGATGGCAGCCCGCACCCATAGGGATGAAAACGTTGTCTATACCTTCTCTGGCGTAATTCGCCAGAATCACCAGGGCTGAGAGCTGATGGGGATTCACAATAAAAACCACTACAACGGGCTCCTCCTCATCTACTTTGCTTAGAGGTTTAAACACAACATACTTTGTCGGCACTTCTGTTATCGGTAGTTGTTTTACAAATTTCTTTACGAGTTCAGGAGATTTTATGTATCTTTCTCCGTGCATTATCTTTTCAAATCTGTCTTTTCCGAGCTTTTCGCGCATACTCTCCAGCAGCTTTTTTCCATTCTTCCACTGCTCGTATCCTGTGGAGAGGAAGTAGCAGAAACCCTCCAAACCTCCTAAGAACCACTTTTCGTAGAGATTCCCAAATCCCAGCCCAGTTCCTCCACCCTGACAACCGAAAGTCTTTCTGCTGAACACTGCGACCTCGCCCTTTGCAGCTCTTGCCAGCATCCACATTACACAGCCCCACTGTCCCTCCTTGAATTGTACCGCGTCGTCAGGCTTTTCATCGCTCCATATAATAGCGACAGGCTCATACTTCAGTTTTAATACCTTTGCAATTTTACTCTCCATAGGCTTTCTTGGAGAGTGGGTTACAAGTAGTTAACGTGGAGATCAGAAGTCACATAAACGCAGCGTCAGAGATAAAAGTGTCTTGGTGGGGATTTCTCAGTGAAATTTGTCGTGCCAACAATCCTTCTGATTTCTGATTTTATATAGAAATAGTCCTAATAGGCTAGACGAGCTTTCAGCAGCGATATATCTCCCAATTTAGGGGGAGGTAATTATTTTACCTGAAAAAGTCTAAGAAAAGTTTAGGATACATAAGAATTCCGAAAATATGGGTTGTGGTTGATGCTACTGGCTTAGGGAGTACGGCATATGATGTGCTGAAAGAGAGGCTTGGGGAGAAAGTGGAAGTTGTAGGGTTTGATTTTGGTAAGAGGAAAGAACGGCTGAATCTCTACAACAATCTGAAATATCTCATAGAAGAGGGTAGATTACTGTTGTTGAATGATGTTAGGCTTAGAGAGAACTTCAATGCGTTCAGAGTAAAGTATAGGAGTTGACGGAACTAAGGACATTAAGAAGAGGCGAGATGTGGAGTCAGATATTGTGGATGCTTTGGCTCTGGCAGTGTATGGTTTGGAAAAAGGGGATTTGAAATACTACACTGGCGATTTCATGAATTTGGATGAGTACTTTAGTATAATCGCAGGAGGTGGTATGTTATGGTGAAAATAAGCGAAATCGTGAAAAAGATTAGGGGTAGAGGTCAGAATGACAGAAAGGTGGAAGTAAAGGATAAGCAGAAAAGTGTTAAGGAAATGTTGATAGAGATGAATAGAAAAATGATGGAGGAGTATGAGAAAGGCAACATCTTTAACGCTATGTTCATTGCCGACCAGATTCGAATGCAGGCTGAGAATGAGAACGTTTATCCTGCGGAGATTATGGTTAAGTGCATAACATCTTAAACTTATCACCCAGAAACTTCTCAATCCAGCTTTTTGCAAAGGATATTGATTCTATCAGCTTTTTGAAAGCTTTAGCAATTGTCTCCTTCAGCTCTTCCGTATTGAGCGGAGATTTCTCCGAAATAATTTAACTTCCAGACGTTCTCAATTGGATTCAGGTCGGGAGAGTGAGGAGGTAGATAAACCAGCGAAATGTTCAGCTTCTCAGCCTCTCTCACTTGGCATGATGCGTCCTGAAATTGTCCAGGATTACCGATCCTTTTCTCAGGATTTGCTTCCCTTATCTTTCTTAGACTATAAATCTTCAGCTTTATTTTTCTCAGGAAACTCTATTACGCTCTCTCCGTTCAAGCTGTAGAATCCTGAAACCCTAACTTTGACGTGGGTAGCGACTCTCTTAACAGGCTTTCCAAAACTCCATAATCTTGCTGTATTTGCGTTAGCTTCGACTGCCATCTCATCGATAAATTACGTCATCGCTAATTCCAGCCTCATCCAAGTTTTTTTTAAACTCTCTTCAGCATCATCTGGCTTTCCGTAATCTTTCTGGTAGGTTTAGCATTTCATTCCGAAATCTGAGAATTCTCCTGACCTGCCACGAAGAATAGCTAACTCCAAACTCAGATTCAATCAGCTCCTGAACT
>JAPDIT010000057.1 GCA_029259455.1 Archaeoglobi archaeon | reverse complement strand
GAGGTTAAACCTCACAAAAGCCTGGACCGATCAATGCGTTCCGGTACAAGCTCCCTCAGGAGAGGGTTATGTGGTTTGTGAGGAGGTGGTGGGATGGGAAGGTGTAAATGCAATTTGGGATACCACATGTTGATTATCCAATGACTATGCTCTTGATTGAGGTTCCTGTGCTGACAAGCCCTTGTTAATGTCGCTTTGAAACTTGGGGAAAGCTTTGCTCATAATTTCGTTTTTTGCTTTTTTGTTTTCAAAACAAGACGGGTTTTGGGATAATTTTCGTTTTGAGATTGCATGAACTTTTGGTTTGGACTTGGAAGCTATAGTTTTTTCAAAGGAAGATTTAGCAAACATATGTAGTATCCAGAAATTTATGTGAGGCAAAGGAGAGACATCCCCCAAACCCCCCTTCAGCAGTAAATATAGAAGTTAAAGGTTTAGAGTTTTTGGGACGTTGATACTGTAAGGCGGCTCTATCACCCCGCACTCCGTTATGAGTGCCGTTACATTTTCAAGGGGTGTTGGGTCGAAAGCTGGGTTGTAAACTTTCACGTGTAGGGGGGCAATCTGCCTGTTTCCGCAGTAAATCAGCTCCTCTCTTGGTCTCTCCTCAATCACAACATCCTCTGCTCTCTTTGCCCAATCAAAGGTTGCTTTAGGTGCGGCGACGTAGAATGGGATGCCGTGATGCTTGGCAACAACTGAGACTGTGTATGTGCCTATTTTGTTGAAAACAGCGTCCCTGACAATCCTGTCCGCCCCGACGATTACCTTGTCAACCATCCCCCTCTGCATCACTATGCCCACCATCGAGTCTGTTATCAAAGTGACGTCAATTCCGTCCTCCATAAGCTCCCAGCATGTGAGTCTTGATCCCTGATTTAGTGGCCTTGTTTCGCACGCGATAACCTTGATTCTCTTCCCCTCTTCTATAGCACTCCTGACAACTCCCAAAGCAGTCCCCCAGTCAACAGTGGCCAGTCTGCCAGCGTTGCAGTAGGTAAGAATGGTATCGCCATCTTCAAGCAGCTTTGCCCCGTACTCCCCCATCTTCCTGTTTCTCTCAATATCCTCCTCAGCCAGCTTCTCAGCCCCCATCAACGCGAGCTCTCTGACCTCCTCAACGCTCTCTCCCTTCAATGCCGCATTGAGTGCCCTCTCTATTCCGACAAAGAGGTTTACGGCTGTGGGACGGGTTGACGCAAGGAACTCGGCGGACTTTCTGAGATAATCCTTGAGTTCCTCAACAGTCTCAAATTCCCTTTCTCTAGCAGCCAAGGCGATACCATATGCTCCAGCAGCCTCAAGAGCTGGAGCCCCCCTTACAGCAAGCCTTTTTATGGCATCAGCCAGCTCCTCTACATTCCGACATTCGATAATTTCCAGCTTTTCAGGAAGCTTTGTCTGGTCAATAAGCTTCAGCCCGTTGTCCCAGAATATAGACCTCATAACAACACCTCACTTCAGAACCTTTCCCGTCATCTCAGCCCATATTCTCAAATCCATTTCCGCCAGAGTTTCTCCCCTCTCCTCCGAGATATCCCTCAAAAGTTTTTCTACTTCCAGATACCTCTTAGGGGTCATATTACCAGGAATTTCGAAGCCTTGCTTTCCAAGCCACCTGAGGATGTGTCGGTCAACTATAGCCACGTCCACTCTCCCGATATTTCGCAAAAAGTGGCTCGCCTCCTTCATTCCAACACCCTTTATTTTGAGCAGGATCTTTCTCGCCTTCCCGCTATCAAACTCCAGAGCTTTTTTAACAATCTCGAAGTTTTCGAAAGCTTCTCTGACGTACTCGAATTTCCTGTTGTGGAACCTCACTCCAGCTATTTTGAGAGCCTCATCGATGTCTACTCCATCTCCAAGAAGCTTCTGAAACTTCAGACCTGCCATTGCAGATGAGTTGGCTGTTGATATGCAGAACGCAAGCTCAGTCTTAACGCTTGCTTTTAGGCTTAAATCGAGAAAAGGTCTGAAATCAAACACAACCTCTCCCTTTTCTCCAAGCTGCCTAAACTCCTCGATTCGCCTCAAAATTGCCTTTTCAATCATGCTCCAAAGCCTCTCCCTCAACAGCGATGTTTGTTGCAAATGATACCGCAGCGATACCGCTTTTCTCGCACACCTCTACTGCAGAATCAAGTATGGCTGCTTTGGAAGCTATCAGCGGAATTCCCACTCTCGCACACTTCATCACAACTCCCCTTGAAATCCTGCCTGATAGCAGAAGGAAAACCCTGCTTGGATCGACACCTTTAAGCAGGGATGAGCCTATCGCCTTATCCGCTGCGTTGTGTCTTCCCACGTCGTGCATTCTCGACACGATTCCGCTTTTACTCATTATAACTGCGGTGTGATAACCTCTCGTTTTCCTGTATTCCTCGGTTTCAAGGTACTGTAAAGCGTTCTTTATTTCTTCCAGCGTGAATTTCTCACTGGCTTTAACTTTCGGTATCTCCTCTCTCTCCCTGAAGACCCCGATGCAGCCCGAAGACGTTATGGCAGTTGAACTATGGCTTCCGTTCACTTTAATGTAAATCAGGTTGTCTTCAACTTTTGAAACTTCGATTTCATCAAGGGATCTGGCAATTCCTTCGGAAATAACAAAACCAACTGCAAGTTCAATTAGATTCTCGGGTGTGCACATGAGGTGATAGGGAGCTCTTCCGGCAATAATTGTGACTCTGCTCTCCTTTGCCAGTTCGAGGGTCTTTCCAAGTTTTCTAATCACGCCCTCACTTCTGACAAAAGGAGTTAAAAAGGTTTGGCGATTTGGCTTCATTGTGTAGTATCCTCCTATGTTGGAAGCCTTACAACGGGTTATGGTTGGGGTTGATAAATAAACCTTACCTTGGGTTGTACACTCCTTCCTTTTTAGCATAAAGTAGATGCAGACCAGCATTTTCCTTGCTGTGGCTACAATAGCTATGTTATGTCCCCTCCTCCTCTTTATTCTGAGATAGAAGGAGCGGAGGTAGTCGTCATGCCTTATTGCCACATTTGCACACTGGATGAGGATCCA
>JAPDIT010000074.1 GCA_029259455.1 Archaeoglobi archaeon | reverse complement strand
TTTTGCTGATTTAAGCTCTAAACTTTGTTATTTCTCAGTTACACTCTGCTGGAAATGAAAGATAAAAATATGGAGTTGTAGTTGCTCTTTTAATTTTATTGAGGATTTGGAAGAAAGTGACCCTAATTCTAACCAACCTCATCTTCATCTCCATCGAATGCGTGTGGATCGGGCTGCAATTATTTTTTAAAAAATCAGCCAATCTTTAGCGGTTTCGGTTAAATCAATATAGAATACTACTAACAAAAAATGATTATGCAAACAAGGCAGCCCAACAGCCCCAACGATCTGTGGCTCTGGAGGTGTTTTGATTTCCATTCCGAACTCCTTTTCCAAGGCTTTCTTCATTGCCCTGTTCTTCGCCACTCCGCCAGTTAGAACGATATCTGGCTCGATTTTAACCCTCCTCGCCATCGCTGCAATCCTCGACGCTATTGCTTCGTGAATTCCTGCCACGATGTCCTCAACTTTCTCCCCTGAGGCGGAGGTGGCTGATAACTTCTGATTCAGCAAAGACCGTGCAGGTTGATGAGATTTTTGTTGCTCTCTTCGCTTTTTCAGCCACCTCTCCAAGCTCTTCAACCTTTAAGTTCAGCGCCGCTGCCATGACTTCCAGAAATCTTCCTGTACCGGCAGCACACTTGTCGTTCATAACGAACTCCACAACTTTCCTATTCTCTATGGCTATGACCTTGCTGTCCTGTCCGCCAATATCTACTACAGTTCTCGCTGTGGGGATGAAGTAAAGAGCACCTTTAGCATGGCAGCAAATCTCCGTTACCCTTTTATCCGCAAACTCAACCTTGTTTCTTCCGTATCCGGTAGCGATAATCTTCTCAACTTCCTTCTCTTTCACCCCAGCCACCTTCAGCGTCTCCTGAAAGACTCTCCTTGCAGTCTCCTCCAAATTGGGAGAGACCTTGATGACCTTGTATGCTATAAGCTTTCCATCCTTCATCAGTGCACACTTGGCTGTGAGAGAACCAATATCAATTCCCGCCGTTATCATAAACTCACCCAATCACTTGAGCATTTCAAGGAAAGCCTCCAGCCTCGTCTCCACCTGAGCCTCGCTGAAGACTCTCGAATCCACCATGTCCGCTTCTATAACCACCGATGGAACATTTATCATCTTCTGCAACTCATACTGCCCAAAGGAGTAGGGTTTGCAACTCCTGTTTGAGTGAATTACAACACCATCAACCTCATAGAGGTCAATGAGCCTGTTTATGACCTCCGCCATGTGCTCAAGCCCGATGTTCAGGTAGATGAAAGTGTAAGTTTCGGCCATGCTCCAGAAGATGTCGCTCTTGTCCATTGATATGAAGCCGGTCCAAGCATTTGTGTACGTGTCTGCCACAAGACAGGAATTTCTTTCTGAACTCTGCAAACCACCTCAACCTGTACCACACAGGAATGTTGTCCCAGAGCAGCCTTATCTCCTCGTTATCAACCGCTCCTTCCCCCTTTTTCACCCTCTCCTCAAGCTCCTCCTTCATCTCAGAATAGAAATGGATTGGATACTCGGTGCCCCTAAGGCAGACTATTGGAGCCATGTTTATGAACGCGTCAAAGCATGTCAGAGGAGAGGGCTTGTGCTTGGCCATTCTCAAAACTTCGGAGTAAGCGTTCACACCTTTGATTGAGTTCAGTATCGTTTCCCTCAGCTTCGAATCGCTAAGCTCCCTTCCCGTAACCTTCTCAAGGAAATCGACGAACTCGTAAAGCTGGTCGTGAACGTATTTTACGTAACTCTCCTTAAGCTCCTTCCTCACGAATGGTGTGTCGAGAACGAAGAGCGGGACTTTGAATATCCTGCTCAGCACCTGATACCACTTCACAACCGTGTTGCATATGTTGTTGCAAGCAAACAGAAACGTCGGCTCAGGCAGTCCACCAATCGGGCTCGTGCCAGCGTAAACACGACCGATATCGCACCGGGCGTATGAGCAGAGGTCTCTCGAAAAACCCTTTTTCTCGGCAAAATCGCTGAAGTAAGGCCCCTGCTTTGCCGCACCAATCAGAGCACCGTGGTTTTCCGGATAAACTGGGTAGATATCCATTGCATATAGCAGCTCAACGGGAGCACCGCTGGTTATCCAACCCCTCACCTCCGCCTGCTTTCCCATCATGAAGTAGCCGGCCATAATCTGCTTCATTTTCTCATTTGTCCTAAGCTTTTTCAGAGTCATGCTATCACCTCGTAGAAAGCTTCGATTCTCGTTCTGAGCTGCTCGTATGAAGCAATCGGAAATTCGAGTTCGAGAAGCAAAACCTTCTTGCCCATTTCCTCAAGCCTCTCCTTGAGCTGGGGATAATCGTAAAAATGAGGTTCACAGAACTTCAGAAGGAGGAAAACCACGCCGTCACAGTCTTCAGCCATTTCCAGAACGTAATTGAACCTGTCGTCCTTGGGAAAGTGCTTCGTTGGACAGGGAGCCTTGTTGAAGTACTTCTCCACCAGAAATCTCAATCCATCATCAACCGAGCTTATATCCCTCGGAGGTGTGTTGAAGGTGAAAAAATCTCGTTCCCGTGCAGATGTCATCTTTGAGGGCAAATCCCGCATCCCCGAAAAGCCTGTAGACTTCAACAAAGGGGCAGACACTTCCCGTAATCAGAACTTTCGGTTTTTTGTCCCCACCTTCTGCCTTTCTTATCCTTTCATCCACCAGCTTAATCGCCTCCCTCACATTCATTTCCTGAACTTTTTTGGCAGCATCGTAATCCGGTTTGATGCTGAAAAGCTTTTTCAACTTCTCCTCAAGTTCGTAATAGAGTGAAAGACTCTCCTTAAGACTTTCAAGCGTAACCTCACCACCCCACTCTTCGAGAACCTTGACGAAGTCCTTCATCTCCCTATAATAATACTCCTTGCTTTTCTCCTCAACCCTACTCGGAAATTCAAGGTTGTAAACCTTCATCTCCGTGTTCCTCTCCCAGATGTCTGCGAGGCGCATCAACGTGTCGCAGCATCTTGTGAAAACAACTGCCTGCACATCAAGTTCTCCCCTTAAAAGCTCTCTCAAAACTCCCCCTTGCCTGAGAGCAGGCATAGCTCTGTATGTGGGCTGTGGCGAGGCTGATTTGAGCATCACCGGCAAAAATCCTGATAGGGGTAAAACCAGCGGCGTCTATAAGCTCTTTTGGTGTGTAAGTGCAGAGATGCCCAACATTCATGGAGAATTCTGCAAACTAAAAAATTGGTGGTGTAACAACAAAGGTGGAAATTTTTAAGGGCAGGGATTCAACCCCACCCTCTGTGCCCACGCTAAAAGTCGAAATACCAGCAATGACCCTTACAATCGAACACGATAAAAAGATTTCCAT
>JAPDIT010000008.1 GCA_029259455.1 Archaeoglobi archaeon | reverse complement strand
CATGAGCCTGAACTTTGATGAACTGGAGACTCCCTATCAGGCTTTTTTGAGGAAGTTGCCTGCTGAAAGGGGTTTTGAGTATAGCAGGGTGGTTGTTTGAAGAGTGAAATTATTTCGGGATATCACAATAAAATTTTCGCAATGCTTAAAATAAAATACCCATAATCACCCTACTATTCTTTCAAAAATCTCTTTCGTAAATGCCTCTTTCGCCCTGATTCGGTACCTCTACACCTACTTTCTGAAGCTGTATCGAGGAAGCTCGATGTTTTTTTGAAAAAACATTCCATACTTTGATTTTCTCTTCCTCGTAAATCTTGTAAAGTTCGTAATCGTCAAAAAACAGGATTTTTCTTCCGTGGATTTCCTTCGGCGCGTTCGTGATAATCACATCAACAACGTCACTTCAAAAAGCCACGTAGCTATTGCCGTGCTTGGGCAACTGGTGAGAAACGACTCTTGTAATCACAGAAAGTTATTTTTCTTTACAGGTTAAACACTTTTCGTGAGAGGTCTGATTGTTAAGCAACCATTTGCTTCCATGATAGTGAGGGGAGAGAAGAGGTGGGAGATAAGGAGAACGAGGATGTGAGGGGAGAAGTGGTCATTCTGAGCCAAGGATATGCATTAGGAAAAGCCAGACTCATAAATGTTCTTGGGCCGTTTACTGTTGAAGAGTTTTTGGAGTTCAAGGACTACCACAAAGTGAATGAAGACTTTCTTAGAAGCTATTCAGGCGGAAAAAAGCTTTACGTCTGGGTTTTCGAGGAGCCGGAAGAGTTCGAGAAGAAGGTTAAGGTGAGTATACCGCGTGGAGCACGGGTTTGGGTTAGGGATGTAAAATCGGATTAAAGCGAAATAAATCGAAAAGGTTATTTGCTTTTCTGCTTCTCCCTTAGCTGGTGATATTATGAAGTTTGGAATTGAGTTTGTGCCTGATATGAAGTACTACGAGCTTGAGTACTATGTGAAACTGGCTGAGGACAGCGGTTTTGACTACACATGGATTACGGACCACTACAACAACAGAAACGTCTATTCGATGCTGACAATCCTTGCCATGAAAACGAGGACGATTAAGCTCGGTCCGGGTGTGACCAACCCATACCACATCAGCCCCGCCTTGATCGCTTCCGCAATTGGAACGATAAATGAAATCAGCGGAGGCAGAGCAGTTCTCGGAATTGGAGCCGGAGACAAGGTTACTTTCGAGAGAATTGGTATAAGCTGGGAGAAGCCCCTGAAGAGAATGAGGGAGGCCGTTGAAATAATCAGGCAGCTCACGGAGGGTAAGGCTGTTAAGTATGACGGTGAGATTTTCAAGTTCAACGGGGCAAAGCTTGGCTTCAAAGCGGGGAGCATTCCGATTTACATCGGTGCTCAGGGTCCAAAGATGCTTCAGCTCGCCGCAGAGATTGGAGATGGTGTTTTGATAAACGCCTCACACCCCAAGGACTTTGAGGTGGCTAAGGAGAGCATCGATGCTGGGTTATCCAAAGCAGGAAAGAGCAGAGATGCATTTGACACCGTGGCCTATGCATCAATGAGCGTTGACGAGGATAGAGACAAGGCGAGAAATGCGGCAAGAATTGTTGTTGCCTTCATCGTTGCTGGCAGCCCACCAACAGTCCTTGAGAGGCACGGTCTGAGTGAAGATGCGGTGAATGCTGTCAGAGAAGCGTTGAACAACGCATTCACAAAGGGAGACTGGGGAGGAGTGGCGAAGAGTGTGACAGATGAGATGATTGACATCTTCTCCATCAGCGGTACACCTGATGACGTCATAGAGAGAATCAACGAGCTTTCGAAGGCCGGCGTTACTCAGGTTGTTGCCGGGAGCCCGATTGGCCCAGACAAGAAGAAGTCCATTAAACTGATCGGAAAGGAGATAATTCCGAAGCTGAAGTAACTTTTTTCATTTTTATTTTGGAATTGGAATAAGGTTGATTAAGGGCGAAACTCCAGAAATCTGGCAGCTTGACTTACCAGAGAGGTAAACCTTTTCGCCAATCAGTAATTTTAAACCGCATTAGCGATTTTCAGCGTTATGTTAGCTTCTACCCATGCAGCAATTACGATTAGGATAATTGAGATAAAGATGAGGGTTAGGTATTCTTTTAGATCTTCTTTCGGCAGTATCGTTTCTTTTTTACCTGCTAAATACCTCATAATTTCGTAAGGGATTTTGAACCCGGCTGCTCCTGCAATGATGATGGCGGGGATTTCGAGGATAATTCCGTTATAGAGAAATAAACGATGAATGCCAAAGTTAGGGCTATAATTAGATGTCTCTCTTTCTGCTCTGCTATGTGGATGCCATGAAAAAGGGGACAAACACATCCTTACTCATTCGTATCTTCTCACAAAAGACCACACAGACTTCTGGTGACAACTTTAAGACTTTCCTGAATTGAATAAAATCCAAAAAGCTCTAAGAGAAGTGCGATGGAGGGAAGGGCGAGGAAAATAAAAGCAGAGATGCTAATGCAAGAATGCTCCTCGACTTCGCTACCGCTATTACGTACTGCAACACCCCTAAGAGGACGTTAAGGATCGCTGCCAGTACGAAGACTGTGTGGTGGTCAGCAATCGTTCCCAAATACAGAAAAACCTCCATCTCGACCCCCTCAAGAATTACTTGTTGTTAAGAACGCTGATCACCACAACTCCATCCACATTAGAATGATTCTGCCCCAAAGCATCCCGCAGCCAAAATGCAAGCTTCCCAAGTAATTGGCACAAACATCAAACATGCAATGGCCAACAGATACCGCAAATGCCACCACTGGATGGAACGCCTAGTATCGGAGTATATTCTTGAACCATACATTGTGACCAGCAAGACCAATAGCAACTCCTAATCATCTACAACCGTGCATCTACAACCGTGGCTATTCCCATCCCATCAATATTTGTACTCAGGCAAACCCCTCTCAACTTCTTAACCAGATCGTTCAGCAGCCTCAAGCTCTCACCCTTTTCGCTGAGATTGCCCAGATCGCAGAAGTAATCAAAACAGCAAAACAGAAAACCCACCCAGCAAGACCAAATAATAATATATCTGACGGTGTGAACGAAAAGCATTTATTATATAATCATACTAAAAGTTATCCATGCACTGCAAATTAGAATTGGATGAACGTCAGATACCTGTACTTGGTTTACTACACAACCTTATGACAGAATCCCTGAACGAGTTGGGATTCAGCATTGCGGAGGATTTAACTGCATATTCTCTGATAAGAACTTTTGTAATCAAGACAATTAAAAGCATATCAGAAGACATAGTCGGGAAAGATAGAACGACATTAATCAAAAGTATCCAAAGATTAACAGAAAT
>JAPDIT010000001.1 GCA_029259455.1 Archaeoglobi archaeon | reverse complement strand
GGGAAAGAAGCTTTCAGTTTGAAGAAATTGCACTGCTATGCTTTCGAGTCAGTTAAAAAGAGGTGCTCTCTTTCTGTCCTCTTTCGGTTTCAGGGAAAAGAGGGTTGTTCAGAAATTATCGGAGTGGGAGATGAAGAAGACCCTATATTCTTTTTTCTAACATTTTTTGCTTAACTTACGAATTTAAGACTACTCACTGAACTTTCTCCCACTTGTAAAGCTCCACAACGTCGGCAAGCGTTCTTCCCTTCTCCTCTATCTCACCCCTTATTCTGTCCTCCGACTTCTTGACCTCCAAGGCTCTTCTCGCAATCTCGTATGCCCTGCGCTTGGGAATTACCATAACCCCGTTGTCATCTGCAATAATCCAATCTCCGGGATTGACCTCTACTCCACCACAAACTATTTTGACGTTAATCTCTCCAAATCCCTTCGGCTCTCCTGCGTTGGGAACCTCCTTTCTGGCGAAAAGCGGAAAACCAAGCTCTCTTATGTCATCAACATCCCTCACAGCACCGTCAATTATCACTCCCGCAATCTTCCTGTTTATGCAGCTTCTTGTAGCAAGCTCGCCCCAAACGGCAGCATTATCGCCAGAAACTTTGATGACCAAAACGTCCCCCTCCCCGGCAACGTTTATGGCCTCCACTGGCTTCGCCCAATCTCCATCCATCGTGCTTACAGTAACAGCTTTGCCTACAATCTTCTTCCCCCTGACAAGCGGATAAACACCATCCATCGCTTTGGCTCTGTGCATTGCATCGCTCACGTTTGGTGTTGATACTTTCATCAGCAGCTCCCTTATCTCTTCATCGAGGCTCTTCCTTTTGACCTCAATCTGTCCACCTTCAGCAGCTCTGTCTATCGCCTCTCTAACCTTCCTTGCAGATTCGGTGACGTTCCTCGACTTGACGATGTTGCTGCCCACAATCACGATACTTACACCCATCGAAACGCAGGCTGCAGCCCTCTCAGCATCCAATCCTCCAGCAGCTGCAACGGGGATAGATACATTCTCTACAACGTCCCTCAAAACCTCAAGCGGGTCCATCCCTTTCATCTGCTGGTCTATACCGACGTGAACGTTCAGGTAGTCAACACCAAGCTCCTCGACTTCTTTAGCCCTTCCAACGGGGTTAGGAACGTTTATCAAATCAGCCATAACTTCACAGCCGTATTTTCTGGCCGCCCTTATTGCTTCTGCGATGGTGTCATCGTCAGAGAGAGCGAGGATGATGACAACATCAGCCCCACTTTTTGCGGCCATCTCAACCTCAATTGCCCCCGTATCAATTGTTTTCATGTCAGCAAGAATTTTGTGTCCATTGTAACGTTTTTTTAGCTCTCTGACAGCATTCATCCCCTCGCTCTTAATTAAAGGGGTTCCCACCTCAAGCCAGTCTGCCCCGCCCTCTATTGCCTCACCCGCAATCTCAATTGCCCTCTTAAGTTCGAGCAGGTCGAGGGCGACCTGAAGGATAGGTCGGCTCATAATCCATCTTGATTTGAGGAAATTTAATTTTTTTTAGAGGATAACTTTAAAACCGAGACGTAATAGCAGGAGTGGTGAATCACCCTTGCATAGTACAGGTGAGGGACGTTCAGCAGGACAAAATCGAAACAGTGAAGAGAATGGCGCTGAAAAGAAATGCGGAAGTTGAAGGGGTAAAAAACGGGCTGGATATTTACTTCGAAGACGTGAATGAGGCGAGAAAGTTCATATCCAGGCTTAAAAAATCTATGAAGTTCAGGATAAAGATGTCCACTAAGTATGCAGGGCTTAGGGGCAGCAGGGTGAGAGTTCTTTTCGTTTACTCATTAAGGGGATTTTGATGAGGATTCCAGCAACCGAATTTTTGAAGATCAGAAGAGAGCTAAAGACACTCAGCGACATTCGAAAACTCCCTTATCCGAGGGGGATGCTCCACTGCATACTCCAGCAGAAAAAGGTTGACAGCGTAAAGAGAAAGTACCACACCTTTGCCGAGAGAATTCCCGAAATTCTGAGTTACTGGGAGGAAGAGAAGAAGTTTCCGAGGTGGCTCACGCTACCGCCAGTGATGAAAATAAGGTTGCTAATGAAGGGCATGGGCTACTCAGCCAAGGCAATAAACAAAGCACTCAGAAACCCCGAAGAAGTTCTGGATGACGAAAAATTTGCAGAGCAAATAAGAAGGGCGGTTTTGAGTGATTACGTTTACTCCCCAATCGCTGCAAGGCTTCAGAGAGCGAGAGGAAGGCTCGGTGAGAAGGCTCTTGCGTATGAACTTGAGAAGGCCGGAATTGAGTTTCTGACTGAGAAGGATTTGAAGGGGCGGTTCAGCAAGACTCCGGACTTCTACTTCGAAGAACCGGTTGAGTTCACGGGAAAAGAATTGAGGTGGATTGAAAGCAAGGCTTTGTTTGGCGACCCGAAGAGCCACGACCTCTACTGGAAGAAGCAGTACTCGAAGTATTACGATATGTTCGGTGAAGGTCTTATTGTCTACTGGCTCGGATGTGTTGAGGGGATTGAGGTCAGCGATGGTAGCGAATTTAAAAACGGTTATAGAACGCCGCTCCTCGACATGCTTCTCTACGTGACCGATTCAAAGGATGAAAGTTACGCGGAAAGGCTCAATGCAAAGTTCATTGAAGTTGATGAGGAAAACGATATCCTCGCTGCCGAGAAGGTTGTGGATGCTTACGCCGAGGGGAGAGTTCTGGCTTTTACGGAGAGGAAAAAAGAGGTGGCAAGAATCCTAAAAAATATGGGGTTTGACGTGGTGATTATCTAAAAAGAGACTTCTCTCCCTTTTGAGGACTGGGGACGAATTCCACTCCGGGATGCCTCTGCATCATTGGCTGTGGATATAGTTCCATGAGCTCGTAAACCTCTTGTGGCACGTCAGTTGAAACTTTCAAACCAAGCTGCCTCAGCTCCTGTACAGTGAGCGGATAGTCGTGAGTCCACCTTCCTTCGGTGAGTATTTTCGCGACCTCCTTTGCCTTCTCCTCATCCATCTTGTCTTTCAGAAGGTTAAAGACCGTCTCTCTCACTTGGTTGATGGCCTTCTCAGCTATATCGGCCATTATGAGAGTTTCATCGTCAATGTCTTTCGGCTCCTTTTTCTCAACGACCTTCAAAATTGACGGAGCAGGGTAGTTCATAAGCTGCGGATCAACCGGCCCAAGCACTGCATGGGGGTCGATGAGAATTTCATCTGCAGCGAGTGCTATGAGGGTTCCGCCACTCATAGCGTAGTGGGGAACGATTACAGTGGTTTTCGCCGGATGGTCGTGCAGAGCCTTTGCTATCTGCGTCGCAGCCAGAACCAGCCCTCCAGGGGTGTGGATAATCAGATCAATCGGCTTATCCTTCGGAGTGCTCCTTATTGCTCTCAAAACCTTCTCGGAGTCATCGATGTCTATAAAGCGGTAAATCGGAATGCCGA
>JAPDIT010000080.1 GCA_029259455.1 Archaeoglobi archaeon | reverse complement strand
AGTATTCATCCACGATTGGTTTGATTAGTTCCTTTATCGCATTTATCTCTTCAAGGTATTTATCCACCAAATCCATAATTCAGCCGGATTATTGTTAATTTATATTACTTTTGGTGGGAACTAAGGTGATTTATAGTAAATTACGATAAAAGTACCTTGAAGTGTCCTAATTGGGGAGATATCCTTCCGAGAGAAAATATTTCTTGTGAACTGCGAATTGGAGGAATGCCTAAAGACTGGAAACCTGTTGAAGCAGATCTAGGATGTCATTGGGGTGATATAGAAGGAATTCTATTGCTAGATTAGATATTTAGTTACTCCTTTAACTATCACCTTATCTCCCTCGAACATGTTGATTTTGAAAAAGTGATTAAACAATTTTTTATTTTTTCTTTATAAAAACCCGTATGTATAACAGAGCCGAGACCTTGGCCACGAATATTCAAAAGAACAGTCATTTTTATTTACTCAGCCTGACAAACCCCCTATCTCTGATGGCCGTAATCATAAACCTCGTGAGCAGGAGATTCTTTCCTTGGAGAGCCTTTGCACTACCCACAGCGATGAACTTCTTTCTGGCCCTCGTTAAGGCGACGTTAAAGAGCCTCTTCTCAGAGGCGAAGTACGGATTTCTTGTTGCGGTAATTGAGTAGATCACAACATCTTTCTCCCTTCCCTGGTAGCTGTGAACCGTACTTACCTCAACTTTCAAACCAAACTCGGAAAGTATGTTTCTTATAAGCTCAGCCTGCTTGACATAGGGCGTTATAACTCCAATGTTCTCCTCCCCAACACAGTCAGCAAGCTCCTCGGCAATAATCGCAACAATCTCTGCTTCTTCCTCATTTATTTTCGACTTTCCGGCCCTCTTCTCAGCACCGTTACAGTCGATGAAAACCAAAGGCTTCTCGGGGTCTCCTACTTCGGGAATAGTTGTCTTGCACGGATCAATTTTAATGTTATGGCATTTTTCATCGATTTCGAGGAATCTATAAACGTGCTTTGCGGCGAACTCAGCTATCTTCGCATTGCTTCTGTAGTGCCTTCTCAACCAAAGATTCTTGCCATAGATTTTGCTGAGAAAGTTGTATGCGCTGAACTTAACCGCCTTTTGCCCACCCACTTCATAGACAGGAGGTAGCTGATACGGGTCTCCAACAACCACAGCCTTCTTTGCTTTTTCCAGTGCGAGCAAAGCGACGGAGATGCATGTGTTGCTCGCCTCGTCTATTATAACCGTATCAAAGTCGTAGTTCTTCACTGCACTCATCATTCCCTTCAAAATCGTCGAACCTACCACAATCTTTCCTTTCCTTATCCTGTCGTTTTGAATCCTCGCAATCTCCCTGTAGGCCTCAGCAACCTTCGACGCGTACTCTCTGTAGTCAGAGAACCTTATCTGGGACAGCAGGTTGTACTCAACGCTGTGCTTTCTCACACCGTCAGTTATCTTCGACGGATGACCCACCCTTAATGCTTTGTCCAGCTTTTCAAGGACATTGTCAACAGCAACGTTTGTGTTAGATGTCACCCAAACCCTCTCCTCTTCCGAGAGTCTCTTTGCAGCCTCTGCAATAAACGTCGTTTTCCCGCTACCCGGCGGGCCGATAACAAGCAGAATCTCCCCCTCATTTAGTGAACAGGTAGCTAGGTAGCATTTTCTCTGCCATTTATCCAAGTATTCCGGTGCTTCTATATCCCTGAGTTCACCGCTCCAGTAGCTGAAATCGAGAATCTCCTCCGCTCTTTCAGCAGCCTCCTTCCTGAGCATTATGCTGAGAACATTCTCCGCCTCAACGATTGCATCACCCTCAAACTCCTCTACCTCCTTAACAGCCAGAAGATAGGAGTTCCCGTACTTTCTCGCATCAACAACCCAGCCGACTGGGTAGACCGCATTACCCTCAACCTCTGCAACAGCACTTCCAGCCTTTATGAAGCCTGACGAGCGCAGGACGGCTATCTCTCCTCTCCTCGCAAGCATCTCTGCTGAAAAGATCTCCCTTTTTAGCGTTATTTGCGTTGCCCTCCTCTCTATCCTGTCCAGAATCTCAACAAGCTCCTCAATCATACGAGGTTCGTCAAGTACTTCTCGGCAATTTCCGTCGCTCTTTTCATCTCCTCAGGTGTTAATCTCCTCGCTATCTCTGGATACTCCCACGCCTTAAAAGTCGGATAGTACTGGAACATCAGGTTGAACCTCGTTTCCCTGCCGGGGTTATCTGCAACCCACTTCACTATCCTCTCTGTGCAGCAATCAATGTGGTTGGGCATCACGAGGTGCCTTATGAGCAGCTCTCCGTTATCCTTGGCTCTCAAAAAGTTTCTCGTCACAACCTCCCAGTAATTTGGAACTTTGGAGTATTTCTTGGCGCACTCGTTGTTCCCGTACTTGAAATCCCCCAGCCAAACATCCACGAAGTCTTCAATTATCTCCCCAAGCTCCGTGCTGTGGTACATGTTCGAGTTCCACACCACCGGAACGTTCGACTCAATGTGAACCAGAATTTCCGCAATCGTGTGGGCGTGCTGATCAGGATTCCCACCGACGAAGTTGACGTTTTTACTACCCTGTCTCCTCCTGACGTCGGTGATGTAGGCAAGCTCTTTCGGATCGACTATGTAGTCGTCCTCATACACGATATCGTAGTTCTGGCAGAAAACGCATGCAAACGTGCAGCGGTTGAAGAAAATCGTGTGGGATGGGATTAGCTCAGGCTCTTCTCCAACATGCAGAAACTCGCTGCTGAAGTAGCTCGTGACACCGCACTTGCAGAAGCCCTTCTTCTCGTATCTGTTCACGCCACACCTGCGCTCGCAGAAGTTGCAGTTCTTCAGCATTTCATACAGTATGTCTCTCTTCAGGTGCAAGAAGGAATATCGAGGGTTTTCATCCAGAACATCTTCACTCTGAAGAATTTTTTTGAATTCCCTCTTCAGCTTGCTGTGGACTTCCAGCATTTCATCCAGACTTTCTAGAGTTTCAGCCTCCTCCGCATCGATTCTCTTGGCTATCTGGAATTTAGCCAATGCTTCCCCTCTGTTTATTGCCTCGTACCTTTCAAGGCCTTTCACCAGAAGAATTTTGGTGAGCGATTAAATAATGGTTTTTGTGGTAAGGGTTTTAGTTTTGAAAAGCGGTTGGATTTGGCGGAGATAAAGAAATAGCTGTTTTTTAAAAAAGGATTTTGAAACATGCACTCTGATTAATGAATTGGTGCTGTAACAACAAAGGTGGAAATTTTTAAGGGCAGAGATTCATCCCCGCCCTGTGTGCCACAGCTGAGAATTGAGATCCCAGCTATAACTCTTAACATCGAATACGATAAAAAGATTCCCATTCAGGAGCTGACATCTGCTTTAAAGGGAATTGAAGCTGCAATTCTGGGAAGAGTTCTGGAGGAGATAGACAGCGTTCTCATCACTTCAATGCAGAAAGGATACGGAAAAAACGATTA
>JAPDIT010000011.1 GCA_029259455.1 Archaeoglobi archaeon | reverse complement strand
GGTATAATTGCAAAGCTGACATGAGTCTCAATCTGGAGGAGTTGGAGACTCCTTATCAAGCATTTCTGAGAAAGCTCCCACCTGAGAGAGTTTTGGGTTACTGCTGGAGGTGGTTTGATGGTGGGAATAATTTTAGGAAAATCCAAAGATGTAACAGTACCAAAAAATTTAAAGTTCAGGATATTTATCCTGCCAAGGGGAGGTATCCTGAAAAGCCTTCGAGATTTTGAGGACTCCGGCATCGTCGTAGTGTTTTCCTACAATCTGCATTCCTACAGGCAAACCATCTTTGCTGAAACCTGCAGGAATTGATGCTGCTGGCTGGCCGGTGAAGTTGAAGGGGTAGGTGAAGGGCATCCAGCCTATTGGCGTAATCGGCTTTCCATCGATTTCATCTGGAGAAATCCTGCCGATTTCGAAAGGTTTGCACGCAACAGTTGGGGTTATCAAGTAGTCGTATTCCTCAAAAACACTCCTTAATGCTTTCCACAGCTCCATTTTTCTTTCCTCGATTTTGATGTACTCCTTGTATGTTAATGATTGAGCCAGAGCCATGAAACCGAGATAGGGCGGGAAAGCGACCTTCTCCCATTTCTCAATTCTGTCGCCCATGAACGTCACAACCTCAAGAACGACTTTCGTGACGAGCTCGCTTTCGAGGCTTGGAGCATTCAACTTTACCTCCTCAACCTCTCCAAACTTCTCAAGCCTGAATGCTGCTTTCCTTACAATCTCCTCAACCTCTGAATCGATGGTGGCGTAGCCGAGATCGGGAGAAAAGGCGATTTTGACACCGTCAGGCTGTTCTTCGATGGCCTTGAGGTAGCTAACACCATCATCTGGCAGTGAGTACATGTCCCTGACGTCCCTGCCTTTGACCAAGTCCAGCATTAAGGCAGTATCTTCGACATATCTCGTCAGAAATCCTTCCGAATGCAAACCCACGAAGATTGGCAGGGAAGGATAGCATGGAACTCTGCCAAAGCTCGGCTTTAGCCCGTAAAGTCCGCAGAAGGATGCTGGAATCCTTATACTCCCTCCACCATCGTTCCCGCTTGCTACTGGCAGTATACCCGCTGCCACTGCAGCAGCACTTCCACCACTGCTTCCTCCCACAGTTTTCGACAGATCAAATGGATTTCTCGTTGGCCCGAACAGCGGATTGTCTGTGTAGGCTATCAGCCCAAATTCAGGCATGTTCGTCTTACCCAAAATCACCGCTCCCGCCTTTTTCAGTCTCTCAACAAGAACCGCATCCTCTTCCGGGATATAATCCTCGTAGAGCTTGGAGCAATACGTCGTCCTTATCCCCTTCGTCTCAACATTGTCTTTGATTGCAACCGGCAAACCTGCGAGAGGCGTGTTCGGATCTGCTTTTTTTGCCTCCTCCACAGCCTTCTCGTTCAGAGTTACGAAGGCGTTTATTTTTGGATTTAACCTCTCTATTTTCTCCAGACACTCCTCTACAAGCTCCACGGCCTTTATCTCTCCACCCTTCAGCTTCTCCACAATGTCAACAGCCCTTTCCATCCAACCACCTCAGAATTAATTGTTTAATACTTCTGAAGAAACACTTTAAAACATTTCCACTATCTCAAGCCATGCTTTCAAAAATTGAACTTATGCTGATCCGCTCCCTCGAAACTGGAAAGACTTACACACCTGATGAGGCATCAGAAAAATCGGGTTTGAGCAAGGATGCTGTTCTGAAAGCTGCATACATGCTTCAGGAAAAGGGATACGTCAGGGTAATAGAAGATGTAAAAGTACACTACACTCTAACGGAAGAAGGAGAAAGATACCTCAAGGAAGGTTTACCTGAGGAGAGGCTCTACTCGCTCGTTAAAAGTGGTATAGACTCCATTGAAGAGCTTCGGAAAAGAATGGGTAAAGAATTTCAGATAGCCCTCGGATGGTTGAGGAGAAAGGATGCTGTTGAAGTTAAGGACGGAAAAATTGTTTTGAAGGGTGAACCGAGCTTTGATGAGAAGGCAATTCTCCAGGGCATCAAAGAAGGTAAAATAGTAAATGAAAGGACGGTAAAAACACTCCTGAAAAGGAAGCTAATAGCCAAATCCGAGACGAAGCTCGTTTTCATAGATGTCCTTAAAAAACCAGAAATTGAGCTTGAAGACATCATCACAGACCTCACGCCAGAGATGCTGATTGAGGGAACGTGGAGAGGAAAGCAGTTTTTGAAGTACGACATAACGATTCCGGCCAAAGAGGTTTATGGGGGGAAGATACACCCCTACGAGAGGATTATCGAGGAGTGCAGGAAGGTATTTCTTGAAATGGGGTTCACGGAGATTAAAGGCCACTATGTCCAGCCAGCATTCTGGAACTTCGACGCCCTCTTTCAGCCTCAAGACCACCCGGCGAGGGACATGCAGGACACCTTCTACTTAGACCACTACATCGACCTCGAAGGAGAAGTTGTGGAGAAAGTTAAACAAACGCATGAGAACGGCTGGGTTACTGGCTCTACAGGATGGGGTGGGGAGTGGAGTCTTGAGAAAGCTAAGCAGCTTGTCCTCAGAACCCACACAACTGCTATAACCATCCATTATTTGGCCGAGAACCCGGAACCACCTCAGAAGGCGTTCTGCATAGACAGAGTTTACAGGAGGGAGACTATAGATGCTACCCATTTACCCGAATTCGACCAGCTTGAGGGGGTTGTCCTCGACAGAAACGTCGGTTTTAGGCACCTCCTCGGCCTCCTGAAAGAGTTCTTCACGAAAATGGGTTTTGAGGATGTGAGATTCAGACCCGGCTACTTCCCCTACACCGAGCCGAGCGTTGAGCCTGAGGTTTATGTGGAAGGCTTAGGTTGGGTTGAGCTTGGTGGGGCGGGAGTTTTCAGAAAAGAAGTTACCGAACCACTCGGCATTAAGGGCAAAGTTCTCGCATGGGGTCTGGGAATAGGTAGGCTTGCTATGCTTAAAATCGGACTCAAAGACCTCAGAAGGCTATATCTGCCAGACCTCGGCTGGTTGAGGAGCATGCCAGTTGCTAGGAAGTAAATTTAATGATTGATTATTTTTCAACAAAATTTAAATTCCCTTTTCTTTTAAGGGTTGCTGAGGTGAGAAAACCATGACAGAACACGTCGTCTATGTCGGAAACAAGCCTGTAATGAACTATGTGCTGGCAACACTGACACAGCTGAACGAGGGTGCAAGTGAAGTCGTTATTAAGGCGAGAGGTAGGGCTATCAGCAGAGCAGTGGATGTGGCAGAGATTGTCAGGAACAGGTTCATGCCGGGTGTTGAGGTTAAGGATATTAAGATCGACACCGAGGAGCTCGAATCTGAGCAGGGGAGAAGGTCGAACGTTTCTACAATTGAAATTGTCCTTGCTAAATAAGCTCTTCTCCGGAAAATTTTTAATTTTTTGGTCGTGTTCCATCATAGGTGTAAATTCACCTCCCACCTTATATCCCTATCCAGCTTAATAACTTCACCGATAAACGATTCATAGCTTGTCCTCTCAAACCTCATCTTCATAAGCAGATTGCCAA
>JAPDIT010000061.1 GCA_029259455.1 Archaeoglobi archaeon | reverse complement strand
TTGGCAATCTGCTTATGAAGATGAGGTTTGAGAGGACAAGCTATGAATCGTTTATCGGTGAAGTTATTAAGCTGGATAGGGATATAAGGTGGGAGGTGAATTTACACCTATGATGGAACACGACCAATTGTTTGTTCCTTGAGCTTCATCGCCGCCTTCAGGACTTTCTCCTCCGGGACTCCATACTCCTCCGAAACCCTCTTTACGGCCCGGAGGACTATTTCTCTCATCTTCAAGTCACTCTCACCTCTCTAACGATTCTGGCTTTGTAGAGGTGCCCAACAAAGATCAGAAGCTGGATTGAGTCCATACCGAGCCTAAGTGCTGCCTCCTGGATGGTGTGGCTGTTGATTACCCCGACGACCTCTTTGAGGTCAACCGACTCCAAGTTCCTTCTGACGAACTTATACAGCCCCTCGTTGTGTCTCTTTTCGACCTTGATTTGTTGCTGCTGCATCGTGATGTTCATACCACCCACGCCTCCAGCGTTCTCTGCCTGCGGTGCCCCCTCATCCACTCCTCCACGTCGAAGAGCAGCTCCGTTCCGTTCTCCTTGCAGACTCTCAGCAACTCCTCCGGGCTGACTCCCAGGCCGAGCGCATATTCGAAGGCCTCTTTCGTCACCCTCTCGCAGTCCCTGAACATCTTCCACGGTGGTATACCGACGCTCACAGCGTATTCAAGGCCGTCCTTGTCCAGCTTGCCCACGTGCTCTCGGTTGAAGTGCTCGTACTCTGCGGATTTTGAAGAGAAGGTTCTGCCGCATACAGGGCATGTGTGCTTACGGGGCATCGCCCTCACCTCTCTCCACGACCTCCGCAGCGTTCTGCCTGAGCCACTGTCGGTGCAGGAGCCTAACAAGGTAGAAATAGCCCTTTTCAGCGTTCATGAACTTGCTAAAACCGTTAATCTTCGCTATCTCGTCCCACCACTCTTTTACACTGTCAAAACCGCTTTTATTGATGTATTTCTGGAATTCTGAGGCACGATATGACGGCATTCTAACTTCTTCAAACAGGATAACTTCGACATCTGCAATCTTTTTTCCTCCTCTTCTGTCCGTTATCCAGTCCTTCCCTGTTTTTCGTTCATGCAATCTGAAGGTTACGACCTCTCCGTGCTTCAGCAGAAAATCAAGAGCTTTTTTGCTTTTGAATATCAAAACCATCAGGCATCGACCCCCCAAGGCGTCCCTATCACCTGCTTCTCCTGCTCGAGCCTCCTGCGGTTCTCCTCCCTCAGGTAGTCGGAGTCCTTGATGAGCTTCAGCATCCTGCCCTCCTTGACGAGCTCCCCGCCGAACTCGGCCCTCCTAGAAAGGACCCTCATGATGTAGGTCTCAAAGCTGGTGATGTTGAGGTCCAGCTCACCCGCGATTCTCCTGACGTCGGATGTGGTTGCATCCTCGGGGAGTCTGTCGTACAGGAGCTTGAGCTGGTCCATCCGAATCCTCAGGGCGGTGTTTATTCTGCCATCCTTCCTCCAGCCGAGTCTCAGCTCCCCATCCTTGATGCAGTATGCCATGCTGTCCGTCAGCTCGACCCATCCTCCCTCATCGACCTCTTCATTCCTACCTTCCCCTTCCTCCTCTTCGCCCTCCTTGCTCTCCTGCCTAAAGCTGTAGGGGAACTCCAGCCTGAGCTTGTGTCGGGACTTCTCGACTGGGTGCACCTCCACATCGCCCGGATCGATGCCGAAACAGTCCTTCAGCAGCTCCGTGATTCTCGTCAGGGTCGCAACAGTCTTGTCGGGGATCCAGACCATCATAATCCCATCCTGGCGGTCGTACTGGATCGCCACTCCCTCTTTCAGCAGGTCGAAAAGAGCCTCAGCACCGCCCATACACCATCCTCCTCTTCTCTACAGGGCTGAAGAGGCGTGAGTGACAGCTCCTGCACAACGGAAGGTTTGCCAGCCAGACCGGATCTCTCACCCTGCGGCCGCAGTAGGTGCACTCGACCGGTTTTGTGGAGTTCGTCCATCAGAAGATCCAAGATGCGTTTCTGCTCGGCCGGCTGGAGGAGGTGGAACAGCCGGATTATAGTGGATCCTGTGGACACATCGGGTGGGAGCTCTCCAGGGTTGTGGACACATGCGGACCTCATGGTCTCTCGACCTCCTCTACCTCCGGAAACTCCTGAATCCTCTCGGGCCAGCGGAGGTTGTCCTTGAGGAAAACGGGCTTTCCGTTCCTCCTCGCCCCGACGATTATGCGCTCGACCCACTCGGGTTTAGGTGGCCTGTAGGGATTCGTCTGAGCGCCGATTATCACCCAGTCGATGTAGCCCCAGATCCAGCCTTCGAGATTGACCTCTCCGAGAAGCGGCTCGAAGCTCACGAAGTTGATAGTTCTGCCGTTCTCCCCGTACCTCGGCAGGTCGAGGATGCGGTCCTGATCTTCGTAGCTTGTAACTGTGGTGCCGAGCCAGCAGTTCTTGGGGAAGCTAAACTCTTTGTACCTCGCCGGATTCTTTGTCAGGAACTGAAAGATGTGCTGCGGGTTATCCTCTGCAACCCTGATTACCGCCTCAATCCACTTTGCAGGAACCCAGTTGCCGAAGAGGTCGCCCATCGAGCAGACAAAAATTTTTGACGGTTTCTTGATCCTGTAGGGTTCCTCTAATCTCTCAGGGTGGAATGTGGGCTTATACCCATTTGGGAATATGGACCTGAAGCGGTTGGCGATCTTCCTGCCGTAGCAGTAGGGGCAGCCGTGGAGGCAGCCGGTCACGGGGTTCCAGGTGAAGTCCGCCCATTCAATTTTGGTGCGGTTCATGGCTCCTCAACCTCCCCTCCATTTACCTCCACAACCTGCAGCGGTCCGAGGTTGTACCTCACTTGGAGGTTGTGGAGGGCCAGCTCCTGGAGCCTCCTGAAGAGCCTGTAGGTCGTCTCCACGTCCTTGGCGCAGTGCGTCCTCACCTCTTCCCACCTGCCCTGCCTCACCAGTTCGGGGATGTCCGAGCCGGTGACGTCGTCCTCGTCGTCTATTCCCAGAAAAGAGGCGATTTCGGAGAGCTTGCAGTACTTCCTGTTGGTGAGGAGGTAGCGCTGCACAACGTGCATCGGGTCGATGCGGTAGCAGTCCCTTAGCACGTGCACGGGCAGGGAGTGTTTGAGTCCCCTGGCCATCAGAAACGGCAGGTCGAAGCCCGTGATGTTGTAGCCCACCAGCACCGGGTTGGGCCACCTCGAGAGCTCCACCAGGACGCGGTCTATCAGCCCCCTCTCGAGGTTGTTCTCCGCGGTGTGGACCTCCAGGCCGTTAGGCGCCCTCATCCCTACGGCGACGATCTCGTCCTCCAGGGGATTGAGGCCGGTGGTCTCGATGTCGAGGATTATGGCGGTGAGGGAGAGGATCATGCTTATCCCTCTGTTTCGATCCTCGGGGCCAGGATGTACTCCACCCTGACGTCGTCTCTGTCGAAGACGAATCTCGCAGGGTAGTCGTTGCCCAGGTGGATCTTCAGCACATCCTCGGGCTTCGCTGCCTTGCAGAAGTTTTTGAGGTACTCCACACCGAACCGGCTCCTCGCCACTCCTCCGTTGTAGTCCACTAATTTGTCGA
>JAPDIT010000014.1 GCA_029259455.1 Archaeoglobi archaeon | reverse complement strand
TTTCAAGAGGAGAGAGAAAAGGTTTGGAAGTCTAAGGTGGAGAAGGGCTTTAGAGTGCTGGAACAGGTTTTGCAGGATGTTTGTGTTCTACTTTAATGTAGTGAGGAGGTGTTATTAGGACACGCCTAGTTCTGAAATTTCCATTAAAAATTTTAGTTGCTAGAAAACTTTTAATTAGTGTTGACAACTCAATACATGATTGCCAAGTTTCTCAAAGAACACAATGCTGACTTCATAATTCTCCATGGTTCGAGTAACGATGCGAATTTCTATTATGCGACAAAGTTCAAAACTCACGACCCGCTGACATACATCGCAGGCATCGACGGTTCCGACATCCTTATAGTCCCTGAAATGGAAAAGAGGAGGGCGGAGAGAGAAAGCAGAGTTAAAGAAGTGGTTTCGCTAAACGACCTCGGATACATGGATAAATTAAAGGAGACGAGAGACGCTAAGAAAGCGTACCTCGACATTCTGGCGTCGGTTTTGAAGGAGGGGAGGTGCAGGAAGCTCCTTCTCCCTGAAGAACTGCCAACATACATTTCATTCGAGCTAATGAAACACTTCCAGGTTGAGGTTGTGAGAAATCCCTTTGCAGAACTTAGGATTATTAAAAGCTCTTCTGAAATTGAAAAAATTAGAGACACCAGTAACGCAATCTTGAGATGTGTTAAATGGGCGGTGGAGAACTTCAACTTTAAGACCTGTGAGGAGTTGAGGAGGACAGTTGAGGTTAAGCTGTTCTCTGAGGGGTATTTAGCGGAGAATACAATAGCATCATCAGGAGAAGCTTCCTCCAACCCCCACGAAATTGGAAGGGGGGAGATAGAGGATCACGTAGTTCTTGACGTCTTTCCGAAGAGTGTTGACCATCTTTACTACTCCGACTTTACGAGAACAATATTTCTAAGGAAAAATGCTGAACTGGAGGAGATGTACAAAGCAGTGGTTGACGCACAAAAAAAGGCGATTGGGATGATAAAAGATGGAGTTGATGCGAGAGACGTCCACCAGCTGGTGAAGGATGTGCTTAGCAGCTACGGATACAAGACGGAAAAGGGAGAAGGGTTCATCCACTCTACAGGCCACGGAATAGGACTTGAAGTGCACGAGGAGCCGAGGATTGGTGAGTTAAGCGTTGAGCTGAGGAAGGGAATGGTGGTTACTGTTGAGCCTGGGCTGTACTACTCCGAAATTGGGGGTGTAAGGGTAGAAGATACGGTGGTTGTGAGGAGGAAAGATTGTGAGATTCTCACACCCTTCGAGAAGTTCATAAGGCTCTACTGAGTTTTTGTTGGTGTGATGAAGTCCTTGGGTGCGGATTCAATGGGCTCGAGATATTTTCTCAGCACTTTCGGAATTTCAACTCTCCCATCTTCCTGCTGGAAGTTCTCGATGATTGCTGTGATAGCTCTTGTTGTGGCGATAGCTGTAGAATTCAGAGTGTGGACAAAGCCCTTGCTCGGCTTACCCCTCTCTTCAGCAAACCTTATGTTGAGTCTGTAGCTCTGCCAGTCCGTGCAGTTGCTGCAGGAAACCATCTCCCTGTATTTTCCCTGAGCAGGCATCCATGCCTCAAGATCGTACTTTTTGGCCGCTACAATCCCCAAATCTCCGGTGCAGATGTTCACAATTCTGTACGGAATTCCCAGCCCCTGCCACAGCTTCTCTGCATTCTCCAAAAGTCTTTCATGCCAGTCCCAGCTCTCTTCAGGCAAGCAGAAGACAAACTGCTCAACTTTGTTGAACTGATGAACTCTGAATATCCCCTTGGTATCTTTTCCATGTGCTCCCGCTTCTTTTCTGAAGCATGGTGAAACTCCGGCATAAAGCAAGGGTAGTTCCCGTTCCTCCAGAACTTCATTCATGTGCATAGCAGCGAGAGGATGTTCACTCGTGGCAATCAGGTACAGGTCTTCATCTTCAATCTTGTATATCACCTCTTCAAAGTCGCTGAAGGCTGTGACTCCGCTGTAAGCCTCTCTTCGCATCATGTACGGTGGATTGACGACTGTAAATCCTGCCTTTTTGAGATAATCGAGAGCGTACATTGTCAAAGCAAAATCAAGCCAGACAAGGTCGTTCAGCAGGTAGTAAAACCTCGCTCCTGCAACCTTAGCAGCCCTCTCAAGGTCTGCCCAGCCGAAAATTTCTACAGCATCAGCATGGCCAACAGGCTTTACGTCAGTCACCTCATACTCCGCCATACCACCAGTCATCTCGACAAATGAATCCACGTCCTCAAAGTAGACCTTCGCCTTGCCCCAGTACTTTACTGGCACGTTCTCAGCATCGTCCTTCCCTACTGGAACGGTCTCGTGAATTATGTTCGGAATGGAAAGCAGAACCTCCTCAAGTCCAGCTTCAAGCTTCTTAAGCTCCTCTTCCGCTTTTTTGACCTCTTCTGAGACGGCCTTTGCCTCCTGTATGATTTTGCCTCTCTCTTCACCCTTCGCATCCTTCACCTTGCGTGCAAGCTCGTTTCTCCGCTTTCTTAGCTGGTTAACTTCCCTAAGTTTTTCTCTCCACTTCCTGTCAAGTTCTATTGCTCTGTCAACAATCTCAACGCTAAAACCCCTTCTTCTTTGAGACTCGTAAAGAATTTCCGGATTTTCACGAACCGCTTTAAGAATGCTCCACATCGAAAGGAGAAAAACCTCCTTGTTTATAAAAATACGCTTAGAAGCAGGGAAAAGTATACAAGGCCGAGAGTCATGCTTGCAAGCTTGTACATTTTTCTCGCCTTGATTCTGTCAGGAGAGAGAGCAAACCTTATCGCCTTTAAAAGGAAAATTGTCACTGCAGATGTAGATATGACGAGATAAAATACTCCAAGCGGAAGAAGAATATAGAGGCTTGCAGCTAAGACAAGCATCGCAGCGGTGGCAAGAACTATCATCCACGAAGCCCTCTCCATCCCCACCACAAGAGGGTACATTGGGATGTTAGCCAGCCTGTAGTCATCCTCGTAGTGCATTGAAATGTACCAGATGTGGGAGGGAATCCAGAGAAGAACGATTCCTGCAATTATGAAGCCCGGCAGGGTAAATCCTTGCACAGCAACCCACCCTGCCAGAGCTGGCATCGCACCTGCAAACCCACCCAAAACTATGGAGTAGGGACTTCTTCTCTTTAGAAGAACGGTGTAAACGATGATGTCAAAGAAGAGGCCGAGAAAAACTACAAGAGCGAACTCAAAGCTTATCAGGAATCCAAGTGTTTGACCGATGGCAAAAATTCCTACACCATAGGCAGCACATTCTGAGGGTTTCAAAACTCCTGCTGGAACGGGTCTTTGCCTAGTTCGGGACATTATGGAATCAATGTCCCTGTCGAGCCACATGTTGATTGCAGTAGTCCCGGAAATGGCCAGCCACATTGATAATGTAGCAATGACGAAATTAAAATCAACCCCTCCGCGGGCGACAATATAGGATACCAAGAAGGTAATCATGAGAAGGAAGGTCTGTTTCGGCTTGGTTACTTCAATTAACGCCCGGATTTTGTTCACGTAGCAAAGCTTCCTCAAAGTCAAAAAAGTTTTCGGTCAAGTCGAGTGTGTTTAATATCCCACTTCCTTTATTCTAATTCTTAACAAAATTCTCAGTGCGTAGCATGCAACTCTGATAAGCAGCCTTGTTACAGCCGTTTCAATCAGAGAGCAAGGAATTTTATCTCCGA
>JAPDIT010000044.1 GCA_029259455.1 Archaeoglobi archaeon | reverse complement strand
GTTCCTCTCAAAGATGTCAAACTCTTTCAGCAACTCAACAAGGTTATTTTCTGCTATATCCGCCGTCACCATAAAAGATGGTAAGTTGTTCAATTATTTATGTTGTTTGATGCTTATTCGGACACGTCGCATGATCTATCCGAAAAATTTATATACTAAAAAAAACTAACATGAAGTTAGTAACTATATTACTAAGTGAAGGTTAGCATCAAAGAGGTGGTCAAATGGATATTGAGGCGGAGATGATAATGGATATCCTCGGAAACGAGAGCAGGAGAAGGATACTGGAGCTGCTCTCCAGAAAACCTTGCTACGTAAGCGAGATTTCGTACTATCTCGGCATGGCTCCCAAAGCCGTGCTTGAGCATCTTGACAAGCTCGTGAAAGCAGGAATAGTTGCGAGCTTTGAAGAGGGGAGGAGGAGGTATTACTACATTCCGAGGAGTCTCCGCCTCGAAGTAACTATCTCCCCTCACAAGTTTGGTGTTGAAATCAGAGATAGTGAGAGTTATGATGTACCCTCAATAAGAGAGATACGGAACGAGTTCAATATGATGGAGAGGCTGAAGGCTGAATCAATTTCAGAGATTTACAGGGCTCTCAAGGTTGCAGAGGACCTGCAGAGAAGGTTCTCAAGGATGCAGAGTTTCCTCTCAATGAGGTTCAACCAGTTCATTGAAAGAATGCTTAACGAAATCGAGAGAGTTGTAAGCGACGATCTTGAGAGGCTTGTGATGCTTGGCCTTGCAAAGGGGCTGAAAACTTCAGCGGAGGTTGCCGAAGCTTTCAGACTCCCCTACAGGGAGGTTGAAAGGGCGCTTAGTTCCCTTCACAAGAAAGGGTTGGTTGAGAAAGAGGAGAAAAATGGTGAAGTTGTTTGGATGATAAAGTAAAGGAGGTGGTTAAAAAATGAGCGGTAAAGGTAAAGATAAGGATATTACCTTGCGAGTCGCGGAAGCATATTACCGTGATGTTGGTAGAGGTGTCGCGAGGATTGACCCAGCAGTGATGGAAAAATATGGGCTGCAGAGTGGTGACATTATCGAGATCATCGGTAAGAGTTCTGTTCCAGCTATCGTCTGGCCAGGTTATCCAGAGGACAGGGGAACAGGAGTAATAAGAATTGACGGCAGCATAAGGAGCAACGCGGGTGTTGGCATTGACGACAAAGTCAGAATAAGGAAGGTAACTGCAAAACCAGCAGAAAAGCTCACCCTCGCTCCAACCGAGCCAGTAAGGCTGATGGGTGGAGAAGCGTACCTTCTCAGGCTGCTTGAGGGAAGGCCAGTAATCAAGGGGCAGAAAATCAGGGTTGAGGTGTTCGGTCACACTCTAACGTTCGTGATAACTGCCACAAGACCCTCAGGAGTGGTTATCGTAACGAGGAATACTGCAATCGAGCTGAAGGAGAAGCCTGCCGAGGAGGTAAAGAGAGCCGTTCCCGATGTCACTTATGAAGACATAGGAGGTCTCAAGAGGGAACTGAGACTCGTCAGGGAGATGATAGAACTTCCGTTGAAGCACCCCGAGCTCTTCCACAAGCTCGGAATTGAACCGCCAAAAGGTGTGCTGCTCTACGGCCCACCTGGAACGGGTAAGACGCTGATAGCCAAGGCTGTTGCTAATGAAGTGGATGCGCACTTCATCCCCATCAGCGGTCCGGAAATCATGAGCAAGTACTATGGAGAGTCCGAGCAGAGGCTCAGAGAGATCTTCGAGGAGGCGAAGGAGAACGCTCCGTCGATAATATTCATCGACGAGATTGACTCCATTGCTCCAAAGAGAGAAGAGGTTGCCGGAGAGGTTGAGAGAAGAGTTGTCGCACAGCTGCTGGCACTGATGGATGGCCTTGAGGCGAGAGGAGATGTTATAGTCATTGCTGCCACCAACAGACCTGACGCCATTGACCCGGCATTGAGGAGGCCGGGCAGGTTTGACAGGGAGATTGAGATCGGAGTGCCGGATAAAGAGGGCAGGAAAGAGATTCTTGAGATTCACACAAGGAAGATGCCCCTCGCCGAGGATGTTGATTTAGAGGAGCTCGCTGAATTGACTAACGGTTTCGTCGGTGCTGATTTGGAGGCATTGTGCAAGGAGGCTGCGATGCACGCTCTGAGGAGAGTGCTGCCTGAAATAGACATAGAAGCTGAGGAAATACCCGCTGAGGTCTTGGAGAACCTGAAAGTCACGAGAGAAGACTTCTTGGAGGCACTGAAGAACATCGAGCCCTCTGCCATGAGAGAGGTGCTGGTGGAGGTGCCAAACGTCAGGTGGGAGGACATTGGCGGTTTAGAGCATGCGAAACAGGAGCTGATGGAGGCTGTGGAGTGGCCGCTGAAGTATCCAGAAGTGTTCAAGGCTGCAAACATCAAACCGCCAAGAGGAATACTGCTGTTCGGCCCACCTGGAACGGGTAAGACTCTGCTCGCAAAGGCTGTGGCAAACGAGAGCAATGCGAACTTCATCAGTGTCAAAGGTCCAGAGCTGCTTAGCAAATGGGTTGGAGAGAGCGAGAAGCACGTCAGGGAGATGTTCAGGAAAGCTAGGCAGGTAGCTCCGTGTGTCATATTCTTCGACGAGATTGACAGCTTGGCTCCAAGAAGGGGTGGAGTCGGGGACTCTCATGTAACAGAGAGGGTGGTGAGCCAGCTTCTGACAGAGCTTGATGGTCTGGAGGAGTTGAAGGATGTCGTCGTGATCGCCGCAACCAACAGACCGGACATAATCGACCCAGCATTGCTCAGGCCCGGAAGGCTTGAGAGGCACATCTACATCCCACCACCGGACAAGAGGGCGAGAGTGGAGATATTCAGGATACACCTCAGAGGAAAACCGCTTGCTGACGATGTTGACATCGAAAAGCTTGCAGAGAGGACTGAAGGATACAGCGGAGCAGACATCGAGGCTGTGTGCAGAGAAGCAGGCATGCTTGCAATCAGAGAGCTAATCAAGCCGGGAATGAGCAGAGAAGAGGTAAAGGAGGCAGCAAAGAAGCTCAAGATAGAGAACAGACACTTTGAGGAAGCGTTGAAGAAGATAAAGCCGAGCCTCACGAAAGAGGATGTTGAGAAGTATGAGAAGTTGATTGAAGACTTTCACAGAATGTATGCTTAAAGGGACTTAAAGGAGGGATGGAGTATGGTTTGGAGGAGAAGGAGAAGAGATTGGGATGAGGAATGGGACATCTTTGATGAGCTCTTGGAAAGATTCGGAATAGGCGACATTGAGAGGATGATGAAAAGAAGGATGAGTGACATAGAAGACATGATAAGAAACATAGAGGACATTATCAGAAAGTCAGAGACTGGAGAAATAAAGCCCATAGTATGGGGCTTCAGCATGAGAATAGGGCCGGACGGAAAGCCCGAGATCAGAGAGTTCGGAACAAAGCCCACAATCAAGGAGACAGGAATTGAAGAGAGAAAACCACTGGTTGACGTAATTGAGACTGACAACGAGGTCCAGGTTATTGCAGAGATGCCGGGCGTGGATAAGGACGACATCGAGGTCAACGCTACCGAGACAACCCTTGAAATAAGGGCGGAGGGAGAGAACAGGAAGTACTACGAAGCTGTCGAGCTGCCAGCAGAGGTCGATCCAGACTCAGCAAAGGCGAGGTACAACAACGGTGTTCTTGAGGTCATACTGAAGAAGAAGACACCGAAGAAGGGTGGAAAGAGAATCAAAATCGAGTAATTCTTCTCCCCTATTTTTTTTATTAATGCCAACAGCCAAGAGGACTTTGAGACAAAATTACCTCACCACCCTCACCGCAAATATGCTGTGCAACAACCCGATAGCAAACAGAGTCATCTCTCTTCTATCTTCTCTCCTCTGCCTCACACCCATCCAAATCTTCTCTTATCAGCTGAAAAACCTGCTTCGCTTAGAGTCCTTTTAAAATACCTCTTCAGAAACCTATAAGGTGCTTCAACAATCCTCTCAATAACTCTCAACCAGTCAAAATCCAATTCTAGCCAGATTCTTC
>JAPDIT010000038.1 GCA_029259455.1 Archaeoglobi archaeon | reverse complement strand
GTTCCTCTCAAAGATGTCAAACTCTTTCAGCAACTCAACAAGGTTATTTTCTGCTATATCCGCCGTCACCATAAAAGATGGTAAGTTGTTCAATTATTTATGTTGTTTGATGCTTATTCGGACACGTCGTTAGAACTTACCAAAATTTTCTTATACTGATGATTAGCTTGAGATTAGGAGGTGGTTTAAATGAGTGAGGCGTATAACTACCAGCTTTTGCTGAAACACATTCTTGAGAGCGGTGTAACTTATGCGCCAAAGCAGGAGGTTGTTTACAGAGATTTGAAAAGGTTCACGTACAAAGATATCTACGAGAGGGTGCACAGGCTTGCAAGTGCGCTTGAGGAGCTTGGTGTGAAGAAGGGGACAAGGGTTGCGGTTCTCGACTGGGACAGCAACCGCTATCTCGAATGTTACTTTGCCATCCCAATGATGGGGGCCGTTTTGCATACGGTAAATGTAAGGCTAAGCCCTGAAGATCTCCTCTACACAATGCAACATGCAGAGGATGAGGTTGTTCTTGTCTACAAGGACTTTGTACCGCTTGTTGAATCAATTTCGGACAAGCTTGATACTGTGAAGAACTATGTCGTTATGACTGATGATACGATGCCTGAAACAAAGCTCACAGACATAGAGTATGAGGAGATGCTGAAGAAGGCAAGCCCGAACTACGATTTCCCGGACTTTGATGAAAACACCATGGCCACGCTTAGCTACACTACAGGTACAACGGGCAGACCAAAAGGCGTCTGGTTCACCCACAGAAAGCTTGTCCTGCACACCCTAGCGGGTTGTGTTGCACTTACCGGTATCCGTTCTCCTCTCCGCCTGACTGGAGATAACGAGGTTTACATGCCCCTTACTCCAATGTTCCATGTCCATGCCTGGGGAGTACCGTATATGAGCTGGCTTCTTGGCCTCAAACATGTCTATCCTGGAAGATATGAACCTCAAATGATTGCAAAGCTTGTGCTGACTGAAAAGGTTACTTACAGCCACTGTGTCCCGACAATTCTGCAGATGATCGTTGATAACCTCCCCGAAGGTTTCAAGTTCCCGGGCTGGAAGGTTCTTATTGGCGGAGCGAAGCTACCGAAAGGTCTTGCATTAAGAGCAAGAGAGAAAGGAATATACACAATGGCCGCCTACGGAATGTCAGAAACTTGTCCAGCTTTGACAGGAGGTTTCCTGAAGCCACATCTTCTTGATGCCGACGAGGAAACGAAGCTTGAGCTATCGATAAAGACCGGAATTCCATTCCCACTGGTTTACGTCAGAGTTGTGCACGAAGACTTCACGGATGTCAAACCTGACGAACAGGACATGGGAGAAATCGTTGTAAGGGCACTATGGCTTACCGACAGCTACCTTAAAGATCCGGAGAAGACGAGGGAGCTATGGGAGGGAGGATGGCTGCACACAGGAGACATCGCCGTCATGGATGAAGAAGGATACATAACCATCGTTGACAGGCTGAAGGATGTTGTCAAGAGTGGAGGAGAGTGGATTTCAACACTTACTCTCGAAAACCTCCTGAGCCTGCATCCCAAAGTCAGAGAGGTTGCTGTCATTGGAGTGCCGGATGAAAAATGGGGGGAGAGGCCGCTTGCAGTTATCGTCCCAATGCCCGGAGAAACGCCGACACCAGAAGAACTGAGAGAGCACCTCATGAAATTCGTTGAAGAAGGTAAGATAACGAAGTGGGCAGTGCCGGACAGGTTTGAGATTGTTGAGGAAATACCGAAGACGAGCGTCGGCAAGATAGACAAGAAGGTTCTGAGGCAAATGTATTCCCGCTAAGCTTTTTTAAATTCCTTTTCTATCATTTTTGATATATCGTAAATTTCCCCCCATCCTAGGGACAATTCTTTCCGATTCTGTCCAAGAAACATCAAGATTTCTCACAATGTCTACGATCCTCTCAACCTGCTGGATTATCTTATTTCTAACTTCTTCGTTATCAATATAAATCTCAGCAAAAGCTCTAATGACTGTAAGTGGATTCCTTATTCTGTCAACGAGGTAAGCTAGAGTCCTTATGTTCTCAACGAGCTGTCTGAGTAACTCTTCTCTTTTTTCCGCATCTTCCATCGATTTGAAGGCAAATGCGATGTCATCAGTGAGTGTCTTTAGCAAAGATTTTCATTTCCTCATCCACGTTCTTAACACACAGGAAGCCGTACGTTTTTTCACCGTATCTGATTTCTAAACACTCTCCCTCACCTGGTCTCTCCACAATTTTTTTCACCAGTTTTTCATGGTCATGTATTCTGACTATTGCCTCGTTAACTTCCACCATTTCTCTGAGCAGCTTAGCCAGTTTCTGGAGTTCAGTTATATCTTGTGCGATTACCAAGCAATGCCTTTCACCTTTAACCTTAACTGACAGATAGAAGTTAATGAAATGTCTTCCACCCCTCTCGTCTTCAAACTCAACAAGTGAGTCTTCTTCAAGAGCTTTTCTGATGTGTCTAAGCCTTCTTTCTGCCACATCCATCGGAAAAATCTCGGACAATGTTTTACCGACTGGATTCTCTCCAATACCTTTCACCATCGCGGGATTCGCTTCGATGAACCTTCCTTCTTTATCCAGAATTGCGATAAGAACTGGAGAATGCATAAAAATTGCTCTGTACCTCTCTTCACTCTCCTTTAACTTTCTTTCCATCTTTATTTTCTCGGTGACATCTAAACCAATGGAAAGACGGTAAGCTCTTCCTTTAGCATCTCTGTACACAGTGTTGTGCCACTCACACGTGATAATCCTACCATCTTTCGTTAAATTATCGTTTATTGAGTGCGTGTAAATCTCTCCTTCAGCCACTCTTTTTGCAACTTGCTGTATTTTCTCCCTCAGCGGTTCTGGATCAATGAGTTCAGCGACGTTTTTCCCAAGCACCTCCTCCCTTTTCCATCCAAAAATCTCCTCCGCCTTTCCGTTCCAGTCAACAATCCTTAAATCCTCATCAAAAACGATGATGGTTGAAAATTGATCTATACCTTTCCTCACTCTCCCTCAGCCTCTCCTCTAGTTCAATCCTCTCAGTTACATCCCTGAAGTTCCCCACGAACCCCGTAATTTTGTTCCCTTCCCACAGCAGCCTGACGTTACCTTACAACAAATATTTCCCTTGAATCCCTCCGCTTTACCTTGAACAGTAACCCGTAAAGGTTTCTTCTTTCCCTGAAAGCTTTGTTGTATGCCCTGAATACCTCATCTGCCACTTCTTTGCTGAGTCTCAGGACTTCGGCGAAATTCCTACCTCTCACTTCTTCCCTAGAGTAACCAAAAGCTTCCTCAAAAGCTTTATTCACCTCAACGAAATTTCCTTTCAGGTCGGTCACGACAATTATCTCGAGAGAGTTGTCAAAGAACTCCCTGTACTTCTCTTCTGTTCTTCTCCTTGCCGTAACATCTCGCAGACTGAGCAAAACCGCACGTTTACTCCTAAAGGTAATGGGAGTCGGGTTGGTTTCAAACCACACCTCCCTCCCATCTGGCAGGACGAAAAGCTCCTCACAGGGATCTACTTCCTCGCCCCTCATAACTTTGCTCATTCTCTCTACCGCAATTGCCCGGTAGTCGGGATGAATGAATTCAACAATTTTCCTCTTCATCAGTTCCTCCAGAGAAACGTACTCCAGTACCTTGGGATTCGCGTAAAGAACTTTTTCACCGTCATGAATAACTACGAGTTCTGGACTGCGTTCCACTATTATCTTCAGAGTTTCAATGTCGGGTTCTGTTATGCTTTTAAGTTCGTTGCCTTCAAGCTCATCTTCCACAAATTTTGGTTAGATATCCAATAGATAAACTTTCCCATAATTATTATTAAAGTAATGATTGATAGCATCCAACACATCCGCTCCCACACCTTGCCAACCCATCTGAGTTGTGGTAAAACGGGACTGTCCACATTACCAGAACCTATAAATACCATAGTTCCCATCACCCCATCAGCTGATAGAAGTTGAAAGCCAACAGACCCAGGACGATCTTAACGGCCAGACCTCTTCTGCTCACAGCCCTTATGAACTTCAGTCCGAAGTTTTCTGCAACTGA
>JAPDIT010000075.1 GCA_029259455.1 Archaeoglobi archaeon | reverse complement strand
ATGATGTCTGGATGTCTGGATGTATGTTGCTATACCGAGAACTTTAATTTCAAGGGGAATTTTGTTCCTTTCGAACACTTTAAGCTCCCTAACGATTTCCTTTACAGATTGCATAATTTGATGTTATGTTTTAGATTTACAGGTTCTGGTAATGTGGACAGTCCCTGTGAGCAGAAACCCAAAACTAATATAACCTGCAAAAATTAATTTTTACTATGGAAAGAATCGCTCTTGAAATCGACGCATCGAGAATCTCGCTGTTAAAGGGAAAAGAGAGGAATGTAGTGTACATACACGGCTCAGGATGTGACGCTACTCTCTGGGAAAAACAGCTTGAAGAGGTTGGAGGTTATGCAATCGACTTGCCCATGGCCAGAGTTGTGGGACGATATAAGAGATATCTCTGACTACGCTTACTTCGTCGCGAAGGCTGTGAAGAAGCTTATGGGCAATGCGGTCATCGTGGGCCACAGCCTCGGTGGGGCTGTAGCGCAGAAAATCTACCTTGAGTATCCGAGAGCTGTCAAAGCTCTTGTACTCGTTGGTACGGGAGCAAGGCTCAGAGTATTACCGGAAATACTTAAATTGCTGAAGGAGAAGCCTGACGAAGTTGCAAAAATGGTTTCCAAATACGCTTTCTCAAATGAAGCGCTTGCTGATGAATTTTCAAGAATTTTTGCTGAGAGAGCGAGAGTCCTTTATCTCGATCTCTCCTTGTGCGACAAATTTGACCTGCTTGAAGACTACAAAAGCGGAAATTAAAGGTTGAAGTTCCAACTCTGCTTATCGTTGGTGAAAAAGATTTGCTGACGCCGGTGAAGTACTCTGAGTTTTCAAAAACCACATCCCTTCTGCGGAGATGGTGGTGATTCCCGAAGCTGGCCACATGGTGATGCTCGAAAAGCAGATGAGCTCAACAAAGCATTGAAAAATTTTGTTGAAAGACTGCAATAGATTTCTTTTATCCTTCTTTCACAGCTACAAGGAATACTCTGTTAAACTTCAGGTTCACCAATCCTCTCTCATCCGATTGCTGTTCAAATGCTCTCTTTACGATTTCTTTGAATGCTGAGACGTAGTCCTCTGCTAGCTCTACATCGTAATAATCTTGGTTCAGGTATCCGCTATTGCGCCAGAGGAGAATATCCTGAACACCTCTTCAGGAGTGTGCGGTGTTGTGATAGCCTCAATTTTCGACCGCACTTTTCGAATAGGGAGCTATAATCTTCTGCTGTCTCAAGAAAGAACCATGGTTCTTTGAAGTGGGCAAACGTTTTCCCAGTCCTCTTGTCTTTCTTCACCATTTCGATTGCTTCTATAAAATTAGGGCAGTACACTTTCTTCGCAGGCGCCTAGATCCCTATCCTTCCATTTTCTTCTCAGAGCCCTGTGGCAATTCTTTATTGCCTTCTCCGGGTCTTTGAACCACTGAAAAGCTGAATTGCAGAAGATAACGTCGAAGCTGTCCTCGTAGTCCATGTCTTCCGCACTTTTGACTTCGTAAACCATGTCGAACCCTCTACTTTTTCCAACAGCCTCTTTTATCATGCCCTCTGAAGGATTTATTCCCACAACTTTTCCCTTCGTCAAACTCCTTATCTTCCTCGTTAAGTGACCGGTTCCGCATTCCAAGTCCAAAACGTCCTCGTTTTCTCCAATTTCAGAAGTTTTAGAGTATTTCAGCTGCTGATTTTTGAACTGTCGCAATATCTTCGTATTCTGCTGCAATCTTCGAGAAGTCTATTTTGCTCATGCCAATCCTTTGCTTAGTACCAATTCTGTTTATAAAATTCTGCAATGATAGCACATCTTTAACTTCGAAAAACTCGGTTAAAACTTTAACACGAGACATAGGTTTATATTCCCACCAATCCTTCATTAGCTCATGGATTGGTTCTACGAGTACTACAACGGATGTGGACTGGCAATCAAAATTAAAAGAAAGCTCTACGAGGCAAAAGGGGTTCAGAAAGTTGAGATTTACGAAACCGAATCATTCGGGAAGATGCTTGTTATAGATGGGAAAATACAGCTTACCGAGTTTGATGAGGCATTCTATCACGAAATGCTCGTTCACGTTCCGATGTTTTCTCATAAAAATCCCAAGAATGTTGCGATTATTGGAGGGGGTGACGGTGGTGCCCTGAGGGAAGTTTTGAAGCACGATGTCAGTAGAGCGGTTTTGGTTGATATAGACAGTAATGTTATAGAGCTTTGCAGAAAGTTTCTGGGCATTGACAGAGGAGCGTTTGATGATGAGAGAGCTGAAACAGTCATCATGGACGGAAAGGAGTTCCTGAAAGATTGCGAGAGGTTTGATGTAATCATAGTGGACAGCACCGACCCAGTGGGGGTGAGCGACACTCTGTTTGATAGGGAGTTCTTTGAGCTGGCAAGGGAGAAATGTGACGTCATCAGTCTTCAATCCCAGTCCCCGCTTATTCAGAAAGAGTATTTCAGAACGCTGCTGGTCAACTCGTCCCCCTTCGAAAGGAGGGAGGTTTACATATCCTGCGTCCCCTCCTATCCACTCGCTCTCTGGAGCTTCATAATCGGTGGTGATTACGATTTTGAGGACTTGGACAAAAGATTTGAGAGAATAAAGGGAAAAACTGCCCACTACAACCCCGAAGTGCACAGAGCCGCCTTTGCTCTTCCGGAGTGGCTTAAAAAGGAGGTGGTAGAGTGTATCTGACAAAGGATGAAGAGAGGCTACTGGAGAGTGAGAATGAGACGATGAGAAAATGCATGGAGATTCTTATTGCCGAGGGTGAGGCTAATGAAGCTGAGAGGCTTATTGAGGTGAAGTCAGCACACATTTCAGGAGTTAGCTACGACAACATTGGTGAGGCAGGTTTAGAATGGCTTGAAAGCCTTGACGCTGAACTGAAAGTTCCTGCAACACTAAATCCTGCGGGAATGGATTTGGAGAGATGGAAGGAGATGGGAATTGACGAGGAATTCTACGAGAAGCAGATGCGCGTTTTGAGAGTCTTCGAAAGGCTGGGGGTTAGGATGACTCTAACGTGTACCCCATACTACCTCCTGAGACCGGAATTCGGCGACCATCTCGCATGGGCTGAAAGCTCCGCCATCGTTTACGCCAACTCCATCATAGGGGCAAGGACGAACAGGGAGAGTGGCCCGTCAGCAATTGCAGCAGCAATAATCGGAAAAATTCCCTACTACGGGATGCACATAAAGGAGAACAGGGCACCGACGATTGTTGTGAAAGTTAAGGGCGATCTGGCTGCTGCCGGATATGAAGCTGGAAAGGTTCTGAGAGATGAGGTTCCATATTTCATTTTTGACAGGAATGTGGCAGAGGAGGAGCTAAAGCTTCTGGGTGCGGCGCTTGCAGCAACAGGAAATACAGTAATGTTCCACGCAGAGGGCATTACTCCAGAGTGGAAGGACTTTGATGTTCCAGAAGAGAAGATGGAGATTGAGGGCAGAATTGAAGGGGGATGCGAACCAGATCTTGTGACGGTGGGTTGTCCTCATGCCTCGCCGAAAGAGCTTGAGACCATTCTGAGCTTACTGAAGGGAAGAAAAGTTAGGAGAGAATTTTGGGTCTTCACTGCAAGAGAGGTTGTGAGGAAAAATCGGGATTTGGTTAAAAAGCTGGAAGATCTTGGCGTTAAGGTTTTTTCCGACACCTGCATGGTCGTTTCTCCAGCAACTTCGAAATTCGAGTGTGTTATGGTGAATTCAGGAAAAGCCTTGCACTACCTCCCCAAGAACAGGAAAGTTAACGTTCGGTTTGGAGATTTGAAGAGTTGCGTTGAAACGGCAGTTAGTTAGACTTAGTGAAATCAATTAGTTTCTTCTTCACAACTTCTTCATTTTCTTTGATGTCTCTCCTCTTCACCAGCATTGTTTCTGCTGTTAAGGCACCACATTTTAAGGCAAGTCGCCGGTAAAACTCGGCATACCTCTTTTCATCAAATCCACCATAGCAGATTACCATTTTAACCATAGTTCCCATCACCCCATCAGCTGATAGAAGTTGAAAGCCAACAGACCCAGGACGATCTTAACGGCCAGACCTCTTCTGCTCACAGCCCTTATGAACTTCAGTCCGAAGTTTTCTGCAACTGA
>JAPDIT010000018.1 GCA_029259455.1 Archaeoglobi archaeon | reverse complement strand
TCAAATTTTTGGAGCTGCCTGCGAACTGAGGATTTCTGCAACCTCCTTCATCTTCTGGAGAAGCAATTTTCCCTTATCCGTCAACCTATAGCTGCCATCAACGCAAACGATAAAACCCTCTTCTTCGAGAAAGTTGATATACCTGCTGAAACTCCTCCAGTCGAGGTTCGAGGCGTACATAAGCCTCGTTTTCATAGTGATGCCAGCGTCAACGTTTTTCAGGATTTCAAAAATTATCTCCATACGGGACCTTTTCATACTCTTCCCCCGGTAGTTTAGTTGTTGCTTAACTTGCATAAAAATCTATCGGAATATATTAAATGAATTTATAATAATAATGGTAATGATGATGTGAATTATAATCTACAAAAAAGTATTTGTTTGCTAACATCCAGATCCGGGTTGTATTTATCCCACAAGTTTTATATATTCTTTCAACAACTGAAAGCATGGAGCTTCCGAGTTTTATCTTTCAGGCACAGGAGAATTTAGTTGAGAGGCCGTGGGGAGGGGAATGGATTGCTCTTCTGAAGGGGTTCAGGCAGGCAGGTATCGGTGAGTCCTGGGAGTTCTCGGCCCACCCCTCACGCCCCTCCACGGTTCTCGTTAAAGGTCAGCAAATGAGTATGCTCGAATTATTCTCGAAATTCAAGGATGAGTTGCTCGGCAAGGCTGCAGAGAAGTTCACCAAATTCCCCATCCTTGTCAGGCTAATTGATGCAGCATCCTCTCTCCCGGCTCATGTTCATCCTTCCGACAAAGCGGCTGGGAACCTAGGAGAGAAGGAGGGTGGGGTTGAATCGGTATGGCTGGTTTTCAACAAAGGGAAGGTTTATGCCGGGTTTAAGGAGGATGTGAAGATTGAAGAACTGGAAGAAAAGCTCAAGGAGGAGGATTTTGACGTCAAATCACTCTTAAACAGCTTTGAGACCTCGCCCTACGATACCTTCATCATCCCTCCGGGCATACCGCATGCGGGAGAGAACCTGAGAGTTCTCGAAGTCTCATCCAACTCAATTCTCGCCTACTTCCTAAAGGAGGACTTCGAGAAGGTGAAGAAGGTTCTGAACACCAAGAAGGTTGAAGATTTCGAGGTCAAGGGTAAGAAGGGGAAGGCGGAGGCGAAGAACTTCGGTCTTGAGGTTATAGAGGTTACGGGCTCTGCCGAGATCAATACTGGTGGCGTTATGAACATTCTCTACGCTGCCGAGGGCTACTTCATTTTGAAGGGTAAAGAGGTTGCTGACCTGCATCGCGGCTACTGCTGCTTGGTTCCAGCAGCAACGGAATCATTCACTGCAGAGAGCGAGAGCGGAAAAATAGTGAGAATATACCTCAAAGCTTAAGATTGAACCTAGGGTCTCGAAACGATGGCAACAGAAGCGACAGAATACGGTCCTCCGAGGTTGTGGGCAAAGCCAGCCTCGGCATCTTTAACCTGCAGACCCTCTGCCTTGCCGAGAACCTGCTTTGTCAGCTCTGCAACCATCCTCACACCACTTGCGGCAATCGGATGACCGAAGGACTTCAAACCACCATCCGGGTTTATCGGGAAATCTCCATCTATGGCGGTCACGCCGTTCCTTATCAATTCTGCTCCTTCTCCGGGCTTGCAGAGCTGCATGTCCTGATAGTTGATCAGCTCTGTTACGGTAAAGCAGTCATGAACAATGCCGAAGTCGAGCTCCTTTCTCGGGTTCTCTATTCCAGCCATCTTGTACGCCATCTTTGCCGCCTTAACAGTTGCAGGGAAGCTCAGAAAGCTCTCTGAGGGGCGATGCCACGGGTGCATGGTTTCAACCGCCATACCTATCGCTTTGATTACTGCATAGTCATCCCCAACTATCTGCTTGGCTATTTCGGGGCGTGTAAGGACAACAGCTGCAGCACCATCGCTGACAGCACTGCAGTCGTAAACGCCAAGCGGGTAGGCGACCATAGGCGCCTTTAAGACCTTTTCTACTGTCACCTCTTTCCTGAAGTGGGCCTTGGGATGTCTCGCTCCGTTGTAGTGGTTTTTAACAGCAACTAACGCCAAATCTTCTCTCGTCCAGCCCCACTCCTTGAATGCCCTGTTTGCTGCCATGGCGAACATTGCCGGAGCACTCACAACTGGCATTCCAACGCCGAATATGCCCTCAATTGGTGGCAAACCCCTGCTGCCAGCATCCATGAGCTTCTCAACCCCTGCAGCTATGACCAAATCGTAAGCACCGCTTGCAACGGCAAATGCAGCGTTTCTTATGTTGTCCATTCCAGTTGCACAGTAGTTCTCCACCCTGCTTATCGGCTTTCCGAAGAACTTCACGGTGTCGCTGAAAACATTACCGCTGATTCCGGTTGAGGGGTAGAATGTTCCGCACCAAACAGCCTCAACATCCTTCAGCTCGACATTTGCATCAGATATAGCCTCATACGTCGCCTCAACAAGCAAATCTTCATGATCTTTCTCCCAGTGGTGTCCGAATTTGGTAACACCACAACCTATAACCGCAACCTCCCGCATAAAATCACCTCGGCAGACGGACTTTCCAGCCGTAATACCTGAATCTGTTCTTCTCGAAAAGCAGTCTGAACGTCCTCTCAACTTCAGCGTCGCACTCAAGACCTTCAAAGTCCCTTACCGTGTCGGTTACTTCGAACAAAACTCTACCACCACCATCCAAATCGACAACAGCTACACCATGCGGATGCGCGCCATCTCCGATGTAATTTCCGGGCATGACGAGGTAATCGATAGTGAACGTGTATATTTTCCCCCTCTCACCGAGCCTGACTTCCTCGTAGTTATCCTTTGCCCCGCATTCTATGCAGCAACGCTGAATGGGGTAGCTTACCGTTCCGCAGTTCTTGCACTTCATACCGTAGAAGCGGATAATGCACTTCTCATCCCTCCAGAATTTGGTTAATGAGGGGCGGTCGGGAGCATCTCTGATGCCAGCAAACCCCCTGTTGTAGATATAGTCACCATAGCTTATTTCCTTTCTGCTCTCCAGCATCCTTCCTATGTTGCTGTCCATAGCCTCTTCTATCTCTATTGCCAGAACATCTGCTCCTTCTCCATATCCGCCAAGCAGAATCCTGCCGGTTTTTTCAAGCTGGGTTGCGAGCAGAAATAGCGGGTGCGCACAGCCCGCAATTCCCACGCTGTTGAAGTAAAACTCCTCAGGTCTTGCTCCAACAGCCTTGAGCAACCCCTCGTAGCTCCTCGGATCAGGGGCTGAGGCAACAATCCTGTCAATGTCGGCAGGACTTAAGCCGAGTTTGGCGAACAACGGCATTGCAGCCTGCTGAACGCTTGTAGCGTAACCATACCTCGCATCAACCCTCATGTCGTAATCTCTGACCGTATCATCACCGGCCAGCATCCATGAGCCTGGGAGGGGTTTTGTTGACGTGTTGTAGCCCAAAATTTTAGCTCCTCCCCCCTTTTCCACCACTACTGCAGCTGCAGCATCACCGTAAAGCTGCTCGTATAAAGTGCCGGGTTTTGTCGGAATTCTGTCAGCAGCTACAACAAGAACTCTGCCAAATCTGCCAGAATCCACGAACTCGTTTGCTGTTATGAGCGCATCTGTGGCCGCCCTCATGCTGTCCGTGATGTCCATTGTAAAAGTGGTCTCAGGCAAATCAAGAGCAGAGGCTACGAAGCTTGCACACTGCTTGATTCTGAACGGTGGAGAGGTTGAGGCAAAGATGACAGCGTCAAACTTGCCCTCAAAATTTCTTGCCACCTCAACTGCCATCGTTATGCTGTCCTCATCCCAGTGCGCTACAGCCCTCTCTCCACCGAGAGATGGCATTCCCGTCTCCTTGGAGATTTCATCTCTGCTGAGTTTCCATACTGGCAGATAAACGCTGCAGTTGCTTATGCAAGCCAAACAACCACCTCCATTTAGCGAATTTAAGAATGATTTTATTTAAAATTTGCCTTTTTTTGGTCATTTTGATAATGGGTGTTTTCAATGAAATGGAAAATAAAAGAGGGGTGATGGAATTGAGTTGTAAAGAATGTTCGAGAAAATAAGCTTAATTTCAGTTGTAATAAGTCTAATTTTTTGGCCCTGTTTCATCATACTTGGAATTTCACCTCCACCATATAACCCTTTCCAACTAACTCCCGAATAAACGACTCTATTTCTCCCTTTCAGCATACCTTCTCAGCAGCAAATTCAGCAAATTCTTAG
>JAPDIT010000063.1 GCA_029259455.1 Archaeoglobi archaeon | reverse complement strand
GTAACTCCTACCAGTTCGGCAGCTTCCTCAACGCTCATCCCTCTGTAAAGGTGTCTACGAAGTATAACTTTTAAGAACTCTTGTATCTTTTTCGAGCTTTTTGATTTTATCTAGTTCTTCTGCTGGTAAATGCTTTACAACTTCGTAGATTCGCTTTCTGCCCATGCAGCTGGTCTGTTATTTTTGGTATAAATAGTTTTGCTCAGAACAATAAATCAAAACCGCTTCATCCCTCTCCTAACATACTCCATAATATCAGAGGTAATGTAGTCCAGCAGTGTCCCCTTCGCCTCAAGAATGCGCATATAATCAACTATCTCTCTGTACTCCCCACCAGCAATGGCGTTTGCTATGATGGCAGCTCCTTGGGCGGATTGCTTACCTCTGCCAAAACCGCCAAGCAACTTCACTTCTTTCTCTTCACCCCTCAGTCTTCTCAGCACCTCAGGGGCAAATCTGCCTGAAAGAACATAGAAGTCAGCATCTGTAGAAACCTCCATTGCCCTTATGCCTTTCAACACGAACTCCGAGAGTATGTTGATAACTTCGCTGTCGTTAATCTTCCACTCTTCAGCAAAACTCTTGATTCCTCCGCTAAATATCAATTTCTTCGGAAACTCACCGATAATGTAAGCCAGCTCGGCATCCATTGCTCCGAGAGAGGTATATCCGGGGAACGAAGTTGTCCCTCCCATTCCATCGACAATTCTACCATTTTTCACCGCAATAAAGGCGTTAAATCCCTCTCCCACCTCAGCAAGTATAAAATTGAGTTTCGTTAACTCCTCCTCCTCGCTCAACTTTGCTACGGCCAGAACTGCAGAGCATAGCTTGTCTGCAGTACCGATGTCAATCCTGTTCATCTTTCTCCACGGAGGTACTGTTGGAAGGTGTATCACGGCGGGAACTGTGTAGAGGTTGACGTTTCTTTCATTCACGGCCTTGATTATGTTCCTCAGTCCTATTGCCCTCTCCGAATCAAAGTTTAGGGTCATCAGCAGCAAGTCCACTTCATCAAGCTCGGAAAATGGTTTTACAGGCAGACCGTAGCCCGAAAGCCCCGCAGCAATCTCCGCCCCCGACTCCTCAATCACATCCACAACAATTTCGGGCGATGCCCTAACTTCCTCTGTTTCGAAACTTCTTCTGTAAACTACCCTTCCGTCTTCAATTGCCACCACATCATAACTCCCGGTTCCCGGATCAACACCTGCGGAAATCATATTACCATTACTTCCAAGGTGAACCCTGAAGTATTCCCCTTATTCTGTCACTTGTACTTCTCATGACCCTTTTTAACCTTACCTTTCCTTCATCCAGAACCCTAATCCTGAAGTCAACTCCCAGCAGCTTCATATGCATTTTGAAAAGCTCTATAACTTCCCGATTCTCAAATACTAGCTCACTCTCCTCACAAACCATCTCTCCGCGCTTGCAAGCTTTGATGCTTTCAATCATTGGTTCAAGTATTGCCCTACCCAGTCTAAAGCACCTCTCGTTAAACTCCTTTTCTCCCTCCTCAAACTCGAAGCTCTGAAAAGCCTCTCTTACCACTCTCGAAAGCATGAAATCTCTACCATATTCTCCAAAAAACCGGAAAGCATACATCAAATCAGACTGATTGGCATAGCTCGTTGTGTATTTAAGCGGGTTCAGCTCCATCTTCATGTCCTTGAAAACCACCCCCTCCCTCCGGTTCCTGTTAAGCTTTTCCAGAACATCCCTCATTTTCTCAATATCATCAGCACTAACAGTCGCGAGAATCTCTGCCATTCTCAGGTTGTACTTCTCGGCAATTTCTTTTTTCTCATCAATCGTTATGGGTTTGTTTGTTTTCTCATCCCTGACATCGAAAAGGAAGAAGTCGAGAGTTTCTATGCCGTAAACGTCTGTTGGCACGTAAGGTGAGGCTTTTCCCACAGCCTCACAGCAGAGCATGTAGTTGGGATAATCCTTAAAAAACTCGTCATCTATCAGAATTCTCGCCTTTTCTGTCGTGTAAGGGCAAATAAGCCCTCTCCTTGTGATGGCATAAAGATTTTCGCCAATTTTAACGATTCTAACGTTGTAGCCGTTCATCTTCTCCTCAAGCAGGACCTCTCTGCTGCCGAAATGCTTCTTGATTGTTGGATGGAGTAGGAGAGCCCTTCTTATCTTGGGATATCCTCTAAAGACTCGCAGAGAATCCTTCGCTTTTACAACCACAGCCCCTTCCTCAAACTGACCGAATTTCTTCTCAAATCTAAACGCATCCTCGATATCAGAAAAAAATGGATGCTTAACAAAGGCTTTGCGAAGGATGTTCCTCTCTTCCAGTCTGCTGGCTGCGGATTTCGATAAATTTAATGCTTGAGCAATAAAATTCATGATTTGGAGTACAGGAACTTAACCAAATCTCTTTCAGTTATAATCCCTTCAAGCTTACCATTTTCCACAATAAGCGCTGCTCCGTACCCCTTTTCCAGCATGGAGCTAACAAGCTGCGATATAGTTATGTTCTTTGGAAACGTGAGGATTTCTTTGTAAACGAGCAGCTCATCATTGGCTAGAATCGTGGAGACTGGTTTATCGATTGCATCCTTTATGTTTCCACTTGTGAGCATTCTAAACGCTTCACCCATCCCGAAGTATCTGAGTATCTCTCTGACAGTAATCAGACCCACAAGAATGCCGTCATCTATTATAGGGAGCCTCCTCAGCTTTTTCTCGATCATCATCTTCATTGCCTTCTCGATGGTATCTTTTGGTCTGAGTGTTATGACGCTCGAAGTCATATACTCAGAAGCGACTCCGTCTATTTTGCGGTTTTGACCGAGGTACTTCAGGATGTCCCTTTCTGTGATGATACCGACAACAACATCATCCTTGTTGACTACCGGGCATCCTCCAACGTTCTTTTCGAACATCGTCTCCACAGCATCTTCAAGTGAATCTGTTTCTTCAACCGTCACCACATTTTTCTCCATGATTGTTTCCACAACCTCATTAACGGCTGCAGAAAGATTCCCTCCATACCTGCCCTTAATAAGCCCGAATTTTGGGCCTCCACCGAAAATATTTACAAAGTCAGTGGCGGAAATTATACCTTCAAGCCTCTTCGTCCCCGCATCAGCTATGGGGATCCTCCTAAAATTTCTCTTAAGCATCATTTTGAGGGCATTCATGAGGGTTGATGTTGGTGGGAGTGTGAAAACATCTTTTGTGGCGATATCCATAACATTTCGTTTTAAAACCAAAACAAATCACCCCTCAAAATCCATACAATCCTCACAGAGGTTCAAACCGTTAATTTGATACAGCCTATCTGCATACTTTCCACACCTGTCACAAATCCCCCCAATTTCCTCTTCCTCCTCAATAACAGGCCCTTCTAACTGCATGGAATAACCCAAAGCGTCTTGAGTGATGAGCGAGGCAAACTCTCCCAGATCAAGCGAGACGCTGAGAATATCGTTGTCCGTGATAATACCAACAAGCTCGTCGTTGTTATTCACAACCGGCAGTCTTCTTATCCCCTTTTTCATCATAATCCTCGCAGCTTCCCTCAGGCTCGTGTTTGGAGTTATAGTTATCACCGGCTGTGACATGACCTCTTCAACAAGAACCTTGCTTGGAACCTTGTTTCTTGCAACGATTTTCGAAATCAAATCTTTTTCAGTGACTATACCAACTGGACGTCCGTCCTCAACGACTACAGCACTACCTACTCCATACTCAACGAGTTTTTTGGCAAGATTGTGTATACTGTCCTTTCTCTTTACCGTGCAAACGACAGTGGTCATCACTTCCTTTACTGGAAGGTCTGTTTGCATTGTACCACCTCAAAGGTTTGGTCTCCAGATGAATTAAAAGCTTTTTTGATGTTCATGAAATTTCAGAGTTGTATGCAAACAATTTTTAATTTCCTGCAAGTCCTCGTATTATGATTGAACTGACAATGTGATCAAGTAAATAAACCTCTCCAAATTTCAACGGAGCAAAGATTAACCAGATCGTAGAAAGTTAAGCCAAGCTTATGGCTCAAATACTCGATGCAGTTTGCCAAAGCGGCCATAAGCAGAATAAAACCGTTGTTGCTCTTCTCACTTCTCAAATAATTCCCCTCAAGCTTTAAAATGGATTTGTCCCTTCTGTGCTTCTCCTCAATCCATATTCTCTTCAGGTATTCTTTTATTATGTTCTCTGCTTTCTTCTTCCAGTTTGTTGAAACCAAGTAGGTTCTTTTTTATCTTCCATCAGACATTT
>JAPDIT010000036.1 GCA_029259455.1 Archaeoglobi archaeon | reverse complement strand
CAGAAATTGCCAGAAGAATGTACGCGGCTGGCAACAGAGGGTTCGCCATTACCGACCATGCAGATTTTACAAACATTCCCGACATCCTAACCAAGCTTCTCAGGATTAAGGAGCACATGGAAATGTATGAAGCTGAGTTCCTTATCGGTGTCGAAATCACACATATTCCACCCAGGCTCATTGGCAAAGCTGTTGAACTTGCTTGGAAAGAGGGAGCAGAGATTGTTGTTGTGCATGGAGAGACGATAGCAGAGCCGGTAAAAGAAGGTACCAATCTCGCCGCTCTGAACGAGGAGATAAACATTCTCGCCCATCCGGGACTGATGAAAGAAGGGGAGGCTGAGCTGGCAAAGGAGAACGGGATTTACATCGAAATCTCAGCCAGAAAGGGGCACTGCCTCGGCAATGGCTGGATTAGCAGGCTCGCAGAAAAATACGGCTTCCAGCTTGTGATAAACACGGACATGCACTCTCCGGCAGACATAATAAACGATTCTACTGCCGAGAAGATTTTGAGGGGGGCCGGGGTTGAGGACTGGAGAAAAGTGATGGAGAACAACGAAAAGTTGTTCAAAAAGCTCAGAAAATAGCCTTCTTTTCCGCCTTCTTTCCTATCATGTCGTAGGTCATGAAGTCGACGATTTTTTTGAGCTTCTCTTTTTCCCTGCAATCTTCAAAGTAGTCTAAAGATCTCAGGCTTTTCTCAACGAACGTGTCAATCTTCTCCATTACCTTTTTTACACCTTCTTCCCTACCACACTTTTCTTCGTAAATTTGTGGAAGTGTTCTCGATTCAAAAACCGAATGCTTATCATCCAGAAGTCTGAGATACTCAAGGAGGTCGTCAACGATTTGATAAGCGATTCCCAAATTGAGACCATAGTCAAAGAGCTTCTTCGCCGCAATTCTATCGTCGCAGACTATTTTACACGCACTTCTTGCTGAATAAGCGAAAAGTGCTGCGGTTTTCTTCTCGATGCACTCAAAATAGTCTCTTTCAGTAAAATCCTCCTGAATGCTGTAGACATCCAGAACTTCCCCCTCAGACATCATCATTCCAACATTCGAGAAGTCTCTGATTATCTCCTCCCCGTACACTGACGTTAATTCCACAGCCTTCGAAATGAGCCAGTCTCCGAGGACTATGGCAAGAGATGTGTCGTACTTTTTGTGCAGAGCTTCTCTCTTCCTCCTCTTCTCAGCCTTATCGATGACATCATCATGAACCAAGCTTGCTGTGTGAATCAGCTCCACTGACAGAGCGAGGTTCATCACATCCGAGTAATCACCACCACACAGCTTTGAGGATAGAAGAACTATAACAGGCCTGCTCCTCTTACCTCCCGCATTTATTGCGTAAGCAAGACCCTTTTTTATTTTTGCAGTGGCCTCTACCGACTCCACGAATCTCTTCAAGGTATCCTCGAAAATCCTGTACTCCTCCCAAGTGTCGATCACTCAGCTAACCTATACTGACCGAACTTATAACATTTTCGAGATTTTTACTTTCTTCAGATTCCGGCATTTCCTCTCAATCCCTCCACGCAATTAGAACTCCAGCTAGAATCATCGAACCTCCAATTAACTGCTTTAAGGTAAGCATCTCCCCAAAATAAAGGTATCCAACAAGACCAGCACAGAGAGGCTCGACGAGGGCGAGGATTGGGGCCCTCTGAACCTTGACGTATTTCATTCCGTACGCGAAGAGGAGAAACGGTACTGCTGTGGGAATGACACCGAGCCCAATCGCCCACAGAATACTTCTCACATTTCCAAAAAGAATGAAGTAAGGTAAAAGTGCAGCTGAACCCAACCCCAGGTTGTAGAAGTTTATTCTGAAGGGAGAGTGCTTCTTTCTTGCTTCTTTTGACAAAACAAAAACAAGGGCATAGCTGAAACCTGAAATAATCCCGAAAATTATGGCGGGAGTTGGCTCGGCATACGGTGTAAGCATGAGATAAAGTCCTGTCAGACCGAGAGGAAGGGCTAAAAGGGTTTTTGTTTCTACTCTCTCGCCCATCAGCATAGAAATCGGGACAACATAGATGGGTGCCATGTAAAGCAGCAGAGCCGCCGTTGCGACCTCAATGTTCTGTATTGCCGTAATATAGGACACAATTGTTGTGAAATTTAACAATGCAAGACCAAGTAAAGTTCGATCCGGTGGTGCTATATCCTTCAGGCAGTAGGGTAGAATTGCAATAAAACCGAAGAATAGTCTCAAAAATGTGATAGAGATTGGGTCTCCTCCAGTATTTCTGACGAAGATGGCCACCGTTCCCATGAGAATTGCCGAAAGAACTATCGATGCTTCCCCATATCGCATAGCCTTTGAATCAAATCACTTTTAAAAAACCTTGGCCTACTAGCATTGTGGATCTTGGTATCTGCAAAAGATGTGGTGAGTTCGAAGGGTGTTGCGAGTGCGGGAAGGGTGAGGTTCTCATAAAGTCCGAAGACAGAAAGAGAGTCAGCAAGTTTCTGAGCGGTTTGCTGAGGCATTTCGCCAGAGATTTTGGAATAACACTTGATGAGGAGGGGTGGGCGGAGCTTAATGAGGTGCTGAAAGTTCTGAAAGAGCGATACGGTGTTGGGAAAAAGTATGTTGAACTTATAGTCAAGTTTGACCCAAAGAAAAGATTTGAAATCAGGAAGGGGCGAATAAGGGCGAGATACGGGCACAGCATTGAAGTGAGAACGGACTGGAGTGAAGAGGGAGAGATTCCCAAAAAACTCTACCACGCAACCTCACCCAAGAACCTCAGTCCAATCCTCAAATCCGGACTTCTGCCTATGAAAAGGCTGGAAGTTCACATGTGCTCCACTCCATCAGAAGCACTTGAGGTCGGAAGGAGACATTCAAGCAATCCTATACTGTTAGAAATTGATGCTGAGGGGTTGATGAAAAAGGGGATAAAGGTGAGGAAAAAGGGCAAGGTTTACACCGCAGATTATGTGCCTCCTGAGTTCGTGAGGGTGGTGAATAAACCCAGTTTTGACCGGAATTCACCAAACCCAGCAAAAGGTTATTAGTCTAAGTTGATAGTAAAAAACATGTACGATGTCGCAATAATCGGCGGAGGACCTGCAGGGTTGACTGCCGCGCTTTATTCAGCAAGGTATGGCCTCAAAACAGTTTTCTTCGAGAGTGTCGACCCCGTATCACAGTTATCCCTCGCTGCCAAGATTGAGAACTACCCCGGGTTTGAGGGCAGCGGGATGGAGCTGCTGGAAAAAATGAAGGAGCAGGCTGTAAAAGCTGGAGCTGAGTGGAAGCTTGAGAAGGTAGAAAGGGTTGAAAAGAACGGCGAAACTTTTACAGTCATATCAGAAGGGGGAGAGTACGAGGCAAGGGCAATAATAGTTGCTACTGGAGGGAAGTACAAGGAAGCTGGAATTGAGGGCGAAGGTGCCTTTGTCGGAAGAGGAGTCAGCTACTGCGCCACATGCGACGGTAATTTTTTCAGAGGGAAAAAGGTCGTGGTTTACGGGAGCGGGAAGGAGGCCATAGAGGATGCCATCTATTTGCACGACATAGGCTGTAATGTTATAATTGTTTCCAGAACACCCTCTTTCAGGGCAGAAAAGGCTCTGGTGGAAGAAGTGGAGAAGAGGGAGATTCCCGTTCACTACAACACCACCCTCAGAAAGATAATCGGCTCAGGAAAGGTTGAGAAAGTTGTTGCTTACAACAGGGAGAAAAAGGAGGAGTTCGAAATTGAGGCCAACGGAATCTTTGTCGCAATAGGCATGCGCCCCGCAACAGATATCGTGGCCGGTCTAGGAGTTGAGAGAGACTCAATGGGCTACATAAAGGTTGATAAAGAACAAAAAACGAGCGTTGAGGGTGTTTTTGCCGCTGGTGACTGCTGCGACAATTCGCTTAAGCAAGTAGTCACCGCATGCGGTGACGGTGCTGTTGCGGCTTATTCAGCCTACAGGTACTTAACCTCCTGACCCCTTTGTTTCCTGTGGAGCGTAGGAATAATACTCCAAGTGAAGAGCTTGCCCCTAAATTCTTTAAAAATACCCCTTTTTTAAGTGGAATTGAAGAGATTTGTTTTTTGTCTTGGAGAGAGCTTGAGGTTGCTTTCTGCATTTTCGGATTTTGGGAGAACTTTATACTTTTACAAAAATTCATCAGCCAACCTCTGAGTGCCCAGAGTAAGTGAGTGTGGTATCCCAAATTGCATTTACACCTTCCCATCCCACCACCTCCTCACAAACCACATAACCCTCTCCTGAGGGAGCTTGTACCGGAACGCATTGATCGGTCCAGGCTTTTGTGAGGTTTAACCTC
>JAPDIT010000059.1 GCA_029259455.1 Archaeoglobi archaeon | reverse complement strand
AGTATTCTATGATGCAGTCGTCATAGTTCTCTTTCTTTTTGAACATACCTTTTGCTTTTTCTGATACAACTTTAGCAAAGTTTAAGGCTACAGTCCAGAATTCGTCTTCTGTCATCTCTCCTTTGCTAACTTTGTTATTTCTCAGTTACACTTTGCTGGAAATGAAAGATAAAAATATGGAGTTGTAGTTGCTCTTTTAATTTTATTGAGGATTTGGAAGAAAGTGACCCTAAACACTCTGCATGCTGGTCAAGCACGGCATAATCAAGGCGAGAGCTGTGAAGCAGCTTCCAACCTTCGAGGCAGGATTGCTTTTCGCGAGAACCGAGGGTATAATTCCTGCACCAGAAACAAACCACGCCATCAGAGCTGCAATAGACGAGGCGATAAAGGCGAGGGAGAACAAGGAGGAGGTCATCGTGTTCGGCTTCAGCGGACACGGCTTGCTCGACTTGCAAGCTTATGACGACTACCTGTCTGGAAAGCTTGCTGACACCTGATTTACTTTAACTTTTTCAGCTCCTCAACAAATTCGTTGAAGTCCCTCGCAATTCCTTCTGCCTCACCAGCAGAATGCCAGATGCACCTCACTCTTTCAGGCTCTATTCCGACCTCCTTCAAAGCTTCTCTTAAAGCCTCAAACCTGTCCTTTGCCTTATAATTGCCATACTTGAAGTGGCACTCTCCCAGCCTGCATCCCGCAATAATCACTCCGTCAATTCCCTTGCTCAAAGCCCTCAAGACCCATTCAGGATTCACTCTTCCGGAGCAAAGCACCCTGACTATTCTGATATTTGGCTCATACTGAATTTTGGCTGTTCCAGCCAAATCTGCAGCACCGTAGCTGCAGTACCAGCAGGCAAAAACGAGAACCAATGGATCAGCATTCTTCTCCTCAGCAAGAGCATCTATCATCGCCTTAATGCCCTCATCGCTGAAGAATCCCATGTCTATTGCGTCAGCAGGACATGCAGCAACACAGATTCCGCACATAGCACATGCGTTGGGGTTAATCCTTGCCTTCTTTTCAACAGTTACAGCGTTGAACTCACACACCTTCTCGCATATTCTGCAGCCTATGCACTTTTCTTCATCCACGTATGCATTGTAGGGGTCAAATTCTGTTTCTCCTGTCAAAACAAGCTGTGCAGCCTTTGATGCTGCAAGACCTGCTGAAGCTACACTATCCTGAATGTCCTTCGGGCCACTTGCGCAGCCTGCAAGAAAAATTCCCTTGACGTTTGTTTCAGCAGGCCTCAGCTTTGGATGCGCAACCTCAAAAAATCCATCCTCACCGATGCTGAGGCCAAGCTTTGTGGCGAGGTCTCTGTTTCCCTCCATGCCTACGGACAGAACCACGAGGTCGAATTCCTCCTCCCTCACTTCCCCCTCAAGCGTGCTCTCGTAGCTGACAATCAAATTACCATTCTCGTTCTCGATTATCTCTCCAACCTTGCCCCTTATGAATCTCACTCCCGCCTCCTGAACTCTTCTGTAAAACTCCTCGTACATTCTGCCGAAAGCCCTGATGTCGATGTAGAAGATTGTAATTTCAGCGTCGGGATATCTCTCCTTTATAGCGTAGGCATTCTTCAGGCTTACCATGCAGCAAACTCTGCTGCAGTACTTGTTCGTCTTTTCATCCCTGCTGCCAACGCACTGAATGAAGGCTATCTTTTTCGGCACTGTGCTATCTGACGGCCTAAGCAGCCTCCCCATTGTTGGCCCGCTGGCAGAAAGCAGCCTTTCCAGCTCGATTGTTGTAATCACGTTCCTGAATCTTCCGTAACCGTACTCCGTCTTCTTTCTGGCATCAAATATTTTGTATCCGGTGGCCACTATTATAGCCCCAACATTTATCTCCAGCGTCTCTGGCTTCTGGTTGAAGTCAATGGCCTCTGGCCTGCAGGCTTTCTCGCACAACCTGCATCCTATGCAGTGCTCCCAGTCTATTGCGGCGTAGAGGGGAGTTGACTGCGGGATTGGGATGTAAATTGCTTTCCTGACGCCTATACCATAATCGAACTCGTTTGGTATCTCAACCGGGCAGACGCTGCTGCAGTCGTCAATACAGCCCTTGCACTTGCTCTCATCAACGTATCTGGGGTGCTTGATAACTTTGATTCTGAAATTACCAACGCTCCCGTTTACCTCGTCTATCTCGGCATTGGTTATAACCTCTATGTTCTCATGATTCCAGACATCGCTCATCTTCGGGGCGAGAATGCAGATGGAGCAGTCGTTGGTCGGAAAAACCTCGTTGAGGGTTGCCATGTGCCCCCCAATCGTGGGATTCTTCTCTATGAGGTAAACTTTTATTCCGGAATCTGCAAGCGTCAGGGCTGTCTCTATTCCCGCCACCCCACCTCCGATAACTGCAACGCTTTTCACAATTTCAGCCTTTCTCCTCTCAAGCGGCCTGTTGGTCTTTGCCTTTGCAACAGCCATTCTGATTAAGTCCTTTGCCTTCGCCAGAGCGGCCTTTGGCTTGGTCTGATGAACCCAGCTGCACTGCTCTCTGATGTTTGCCATCTCAACAACGTAAGGATTTAACCCAGACCTGACGGCAACCCTTCTGAAAGTTGCTTCATGAAGCTTAGGACTGCATGCGACAACGACAAAAGCGTCAAGCTGCTTTTCTTTTATAGCATTTGATATCTGCTCCTGTCCGGAATCCGAGCAGGCATAATCGATATCCTCAGCATGAACGACTCCGTCAATTGTCTTGGCATATTCAACGAGTTCTTTAACGTCAACAACCCTTGCTATGTTCAGACCGCAGTGACATACAAAAACTCCAATTCTCATTCTCTTGTCCCTTAATTTCTACGATTTTAAGTTTTTGCCTTTAGTCATACTCTCTCCAAGTCTTCCCGCACTTGGTGCACCTGAAGAATCTCACTTCGCTCTCATCAGCCGCTCTCAGCTGTCTGAGCCACCAGAAAGCCTCGTTGTGACCGCATGCCGGACAGATTGCTTTAGTTGTGGGCAAGGTTTTCAGACTTTCCCCCTCTATGACCGGCACGTCCTCCTTGTTCCTTTCAACTTTAATAACAAGCTCCTTGCTGTCATCAGCTTCCTTCTCAAAGCCGCACTTCCTGCAGACGAGCTTATCTCCTTGGTATATCATCAGACTCTTACACTTCGGACAGAATTCCATGAAGAGTCACCTCCGCATCTTTTATCATCTTTTCGTGATCAAAGGCAAGTTTTGGAAGGTTATCAAGGCTGAAAAGCCCTACTTCCTTGGCATCACTTCCCGCCTTAAGCTCTCCCTCTTTGGGAATAACTACAAAGCACACTGAAACGAAATGTCCCCTCGGATCTCTATCGGGATCTGAGTAAACACCAACCAAGGAGTGTATCTCTCCCTTCAACCCTGTCTCCTCCTCAACCTCCCTAAGCACTGCATCCTCCACCCTCTCCCCGTACTCAACAATCCCTCCAGGAAGAGCGTAGAATCCCTTGTAGGGCTCGTTCAGCCTTTTTATCAGCACTATTTTACCCTGATACGGGATAATGGCATCAACAGTTAGAGTGATACATTTCATGGAATGAAGAGTTTTGCTCTCGCCATATATCTTTTAGCCTTCTCCACACTCCAACCCACCTCACCCACACCTGAGAGTGTGTGCGAATCGCTTCCAATGCTGTAAATAATCCTCCTATCCACGCAGAGAGAGAGGAGGTCATCCTGTGGAGATTTGTGTGATGAATTTAGCTCGATAGCCACACCAAGCTCCTCCACTGCATCAAGCAGCTTCTCATCCAGTTTTTCATTCCTGCCATCGAAACCGAAGAGTCTCGAAAAAGGATGGCCTATAACATCCACGTCATATCTTTCGATGCAGCTCAAGACCCTTCTGTAGTACTCTTCACCGTAAACGTACTCGTGGACGGAGGCGATCACAAAATCGAACTCGAAGTCTGGCAGGACAATTTCTCCAGCAGCGTTTATGCCGCACTCTATTCCGCTGTATATCTTTATCCCGTAAAGGGAGGAGGCATTTTCAATTTCAATTTCCCGCATCCTCGCCTTACTCTCAGTCAAACCAAAGGGCAGCTCGATGGAGTGGTCTACGATGGCGATGGCCTTGAGTCCTCTCTCCTTCGCCCTTCTTGCAATCTCCTCAACACTCGCTTCTCCATCTGAATACACTGAGTGGATGTGGAGGTCAACCATCTTGTCAATCATTCTTCCCCTCATGAACTCCACTAAAGGAATCATAACTGTTTTTGGAAATGTTCTCGATTTCCAAATCTTATTATTTTTATGGTATTCTTCATCTCACCACTCCGATAATTTCTGAACAACCCTCTTTTCCCTGAAACCGAAAGAGGACAGAAAGAGAGCACCTCTTTTTAACTGACTCGAAAGCATAGCAGTGCAATTTCTT
>JAPDIT010000042.1 GCA_029259455.1 Archaeoglobi archaeon | reverse complement strand
TTGAAGTTGTTTTTGAGAAGAAAGTCACACCCTTTGGCAATTCAGCCAAGGTTGATGTTCCAAAGAGGTATATCGGGTGGAGAGCTTATGTGATCGTTGTAAGGGATTAGGAGAATTTTGTCCCAAAACCTACCACCACAACAAGGTCAAAAGTGTCACTTCTCTACACAACAATAGCTACAAACAGTTTTTCCTGTATAAAGTTTTATATACCACCCAACTCCTTGAAGTAATGGCTGTTACAGAGATTGCAATTCTGCTTGCAGCTCTCGCTCTTGACCTTTTCATTGCAGAACCACCCACATTGCTGCATCCTGTTGTTTGGTTTGGCAGGCTGATATCACTGTTCGAGAAGTTGAGGTTCAGCAGGAGAAAAGTAGAAATCCTTTACGGGATTTTTTGCTGCTTCTCAGTCATCTCTTTTGCCCTGATACTTGCTTTACTCCCTCTCTCTTACCCGGCAAGTTTTCTCTGGTCCACGTATCTGCTCTTCTCAACCATCTCAATCAGGAGCATGGTGAACCACGCAAAGGTGTGCATAGCAAACGGTGTGGACAGGAAGGCGGTTCAGATGATTGTAAGCAGGAATACAGAAGAGCTGAATGAGGAGCAGCTTTGCTCTGCCGTCATAGAGTCTGTTGCAGAAAATTACGTCGATGGAGTGGTTGCACCCCTACTCTACTTCTCAATTTTTGGGGTTGCCGGTGCTGTTGTCTACAGAGCAGTAAATACATGCGATGCGATGATTGGTTACAGGAAGGGCAGATACGAGGCTTTTGGAAAGTTTGCTGCCAGATTGGATGATTTGCTCAACTACATTCCCGCAAGGCTTTCGCTAATCTTCTTCGAGTTTTTGAAGAGAGGAGCAATTATTTACGGTTTAAAGAACAACGTGAAGTTAAACGGCTGTGCCATTTCCGCCATTTCCTACGTTCTCGGAGTTAAGCTCGAAAAACCTGGCCATTACTCGTTACCGGGCAAAAATCCAGATGTGAAGGACGTTGAGAGGGCGATAAGTGCCTTCATCACCCTCAGTTTGCTTGCCGCAATTTTCACAGCAATCATAACTGCAATCAGGATAGTGTTATTAACAACGCTGCAACTCTGAAACCAATGAACTGCAGCGCCTGCGATGGCAAGGGGTATGTAGAGCTCGAAAAGGAATGCGAGATCTGCGGCGGAAGTGGAAAAGCGAGGAGCTTCGACCCGAAGATAACTGCTGAGCTGTCTGACGAGCAGATAAAGATGTTCATGAACGGCGTATGTGGAGTATGCAGAGGAACGGGGAAGGTAAAAATCATGGAGGTCTGCAAGGAGTGCAAAGGCACAGGAAAGGTGGGAAGATGCAAGATTTGCGGAGAAAGAATTGTTGGTAACCACGATCTCTGCAGCAGGTGCAGAAGATTACCACACGCTTACAGGTTGAAAAACAGCTGTGGAATTGAAGATGTCAGAATAAACAGAGTTTACGTTGGAACGGTTTCGGCTGTAACGGATATAGGCGTCTTCGTTAACTTAAACAAGAGGTTGAGAGGGCTAATTCACAGAAAGAACTTAGGAAACAACAGGTTTTCCGAGGATGAGGAAGTGCTCGTTCAGGTGAGCGGGATAGGGTTCAGCGGAGAGATCGATCTGAAGCCAGTTAAAATGGACGATTACAAGGTGGTGGAGATATCAAAAGATGTGGAGAGGGTTGAGATAGCAGAACTTGAGAAATATGTGGGAAAGATGGTTGAAGTCAGGGGGCTGATTACGCACATCAAGGTGACGGGAGGGCCGACAATTTTCACGCTGCTTGACGGTAAGGCGAGTGTGCAGGCTGCAGCATTCGAAGGGGGCGAAAGGGCTTATCCCGAAGTCGGAGTTGATGATGTGGTGAGAGTAATAGGGATAGTCAAGAAGAGAGATACCAAGTTTCAGATTGAAATTCTTGAGATGGAGAAGCTTCTGGGGGAGGAGGCTTACAAGATAAGGAAGAGGGTTGAGGCCGAGATTGAGAGAGCATGCGAGCCTGATTTCAAGGGTTTCCTGATCGAGAGCGATGTTCTCGAGGCACTTAAAGAGGATATGATGAATGTTGCAAAGGAGCTGAAGAAGGCAATCTATGAGTCGAGGCCAGTGATAATCAGGCATCACTGGGATGCTGATGGCACCTGTGGAGGAGTGGCTCTGGAGAAAGCTCTCATCGACTTGGTTGAGAGAGTTTACTCGGACAGCGAGGCAAAATACTACTTGGTTAAGAGGAAAGTTTCAAGGGCACCATTTTACGAGCTTGAGGATGTTGTCAGAGATCTGGACGAGAGTCTTGAGGATATGGAGAGACATGGAGACAAAATTCCTCTGGTTGTGCTCGTTGACAACGGCTCCGGACTTGAGGATTTGCCGGCGGTAAGGCAGTTCCTGCTTTTTGGGGCGGATGTAATCACCATAGATCACCACTATCCGGATGAGGAGATTGACAACTACCTCCTTTATCACGTCAACCCGTACAAGGTTGGTGGAGACAGCAACTACACCTCAGGGGTGCTCTGCGTGGAGATAGCAAGGATGATTTCCGACTTGGACATGAAACACCTCGCCGCAATTTCGGTTGTGGGTGATAGGGCGGAGGGAGAGGTGGAGAAGTACATAGAGCTTTCGGGAAAGAGCAGAGAGGAGCTTGCGGACATTGCACTTGCAGTGGAGTTTGAGGGATTTTACCTTAGATTCAGGGCAGCAAGCCAGATCATGCACGAGATTCTCGGTTTTGGCAGGCAGGACAGGCACGTAAAGCTGGTAAAAATGCTCTCCGAATACGCAAAGATAGCGATAGAGGAACAAGTGAGGACCGCGATGGATGGCGTGAAGGTGCAGATTCTCCCAAACGGAATTGCTCTCGCAGCCTTAGATGTCGAGAACTACGCAAAGAAGTTTACCTTCCCTCCTCCCGGCAAGCTGACGGGAGAAGTGCACGACAGGTTAAAGCAGAAGTACGACAGAATCGTTACTATCGGCTACGGACCTGATTTTGCAGTAATAAGAAGCGAGGGAGTTGAGTTGGACATTCCAAGGATCGTAAAGGAGCTGAAGGAGGAGATCGTTGCCGGTGTTGATGGTGGTGGACACCTCGTGGTTGGGTCGATAAAGTTCATTCAGGCGAAGAGGAAGGAAGTACTTGCGAGGTTGGCAGCAAAGATTGGGAATTTGTAACTTTGGGGTTTATGTCCTACAGAAAATATCCAAACACAACAAAAATTAAACCCAAGCCTCGTCAACTTTGCTGAAAAGCTTGATTATGAAATCTACACTCTTAGAAGTGAACTCCGCCACAACTCTGGCGTACGCCTGGGAGACTGTTTCGTTGTCTGAGTAGATATAACTTCCATTTTGCAGAGCCTCGGCTTCCTTTCTTAAAATCAAGGTCAAGCCTTTAGTCCCGTTCACATCTCCGAAAACAACGGTGCTGTTTTCTCCAAGCATATTGATGGCATCACCGATCTTTGAAGATAGCTCCTGTGATTTTGAGACTTCACCGAGTACAATAGTGGTGATTTCATTGTTTACCGCCAAAACTGCCAATGCCCCATAAACCAACCCCCAGAGGTTCTGATAAACCGCATCACTTCCGGAATTGTCAAGAATTGCCATAAACTTGTTGCTAATTTCAATATTAGATATTGTATTTTTCAGGAGGGCAACTGCAAGCTGTTCAGCATTCATTGAAAAGTCCTCCGCAACAGCAACCGGAGTAAGCGTGACGAGAATGACAAGGATTAATGAAGTTACTGTGAGTTTCTCCATATTATATTGTCTTTCAATTACATTATTATAAGCTTTAGGTTGAGTTAATGATTATTGAAATGAGTATCTTAGGCGGGAAGTAAAAACTAAATAATGATATAGCCACTCAAAATCATGAGATTGAGATGGCATACCATAATTCTGTTGGTGCTTGCAGTTGGAGGAGTCTCAGCCTCGGCAATATACTTCTCAATGAAGGCCAGTGTAGATGTGATCGAGGACGAGATTCTTGTATCGCCCTCAAGCTTCAGCATCGACATCGCAAAGGGGGCGCACTATGTGAAAGAGATTGAGGTGAAAAACTCAGGTGGAGAAACTGAGATATACTTCGAAAAGGTTGTTGAGGGTCCAGACAAGAATGCCATTCGTGTATCATTCCATACTCAGAGTGGAGAGAGCATTACCAGCTCTAACAAGCTCAAATTGCCTGCAGGTACATCAGACAACCCCTCAGTAACTGCGGTTAATGTGCACATTGATGTCGATGATGAAGCCCCTGTAGGTAGCTACACAATATACATCCATGCCAAAGGATGACTTCCTAGCTTAATCAGGCGTGTCCTAATAACACCTCCTCACTACATTAAAGTAGAGCACAAACATCCTGCAAAACCTGTTCCAGCACTCTAAAGCCCTTCTCCACCTTAGACTTCCAAACCTTTTCTCTCTCCTCTTGAAATTCACAGTAATCGAGCAGAAGAAAATCTTAGCCCTTTGCTTGAAAG
>JAPDIT010000007.1 GCA_029259455.1 Archaeoglobi archaeon | reverse complement strand
TCTTTTGAACCTGTTAAAAAGAGGTGCTCTCTTTCTGTCCTGTTAACAGGGATGATGATTAAGCTCGGTTTCAGGGAAAAGAAGCTCATTCAGAGGTTGTCAGAGTGGTGATGTGGGGAAGACCCTAAAGATCTTCATAGTTTTAGCAGCTATTGGTGCACTGTATTCCCTCTACCTATTTTATTTGGAACTTATGGGGATATGTCTTGGATACTGCTCGGAATGTCCAGCGTTGCTGGGATTTCTATGGTTTGCTTTAACACCACTAACGCTGAAATTCATTAAGATCAAAAAACTCTGGCAAGTGTCTGGGATCTTCGGAATTTGCTCTCTGGTTTTTATCGAAATTTATCATCATGCTATATGCCCACTTTGCTCATTTGCTCATGTGCTCGGCTTGATTCTGATAGTTATTAGTCGTTATTGCGGTTTTGGGACAAAACTACCCCCTTAACATCTCTCTTTTCCAAATATATAATAAAAAAATTAAATTATTTTATTTCTTTATCTTCCTTAGGGCAAATGCCAGAGCAGCAATTCCGAGCATTGCCTCGAATCCAGGAGTTTTTGTAACTTCTGATGCTGGTGTTTCAGCTGTAGTTGGGGTTGTTTTCTCTTCAGCTGGTTTTGTTTCTTTAACCATTTCCTTTACAAGTTCTGCCATCTCCTGCGTTACTTCCTGTACCTTGTACTCGAACTTTGATGCCCATGCAACAGAATTTTCCATTAACTTCCATGCAGCATCATCGCTTGAAGCTTCAGCTTCGAACGTAATGTATACAGCCCTTATTCCATCCTCTCTGAACCATTCGTCGTGGACGATAACTCCAGCAAGATAGTCGTCTGAAATTGCAACGACCTTAACAGGCATGTACTTCTTAAAGAACTCAATAACTGGCTTGGCCCTTCCAGCGTCGAACTCAAGTTCTCTGTCTTCAATCTTTACCTTTATCTTGCCATCCTCAACGCTCAGATCGAGAGCTGAGTCGAGTAGCTTCGAGTCTAAAGACGAGAGCATCGCATCGGTATCTGCTCTGAAACCTACGTAAGTACTCGTAAATTCGGATAGCTCGTCGTAGATTTCTCTCGCCTTCTCCTTCGCTATCTTAGCCCTTTCCTTGGCGACTCTAACCGGTTCGGATGGAAGCATGTACTGCCAGCCGAAGGTTGTGTAAGCCTTGAACCTCCTTTCATACACCGAAGGAATAGTAACTTGGAATTCTTTGCCTAAGCCTTTAACTACCTCATGATCTTCCTCAACTATCATCTTACCGCTGAACGGGACGTAAGCTGGATGCAAGGGTGTTGAGCCCAAAGTTCTTCCAGCTGCCTTGACTCGCGGATCATTGCTCTTACACAAGGTTTCTGCGATCTGATCTCTTGCATACTCGACGAGCGGAGAAAGCTTTAGACCAAGCAACAATGCAATGGTTTCCTCACCTGCGTAAACGTCTAACTTATCTCCAACATGCTTTCTTGCACCAACTTCTTTTGCATCCTCTCTTTTGTCCCCAGTCCATACCACTTCATCGAAGATCGTTCCATGCGTTGCTACAATTCCAGCATTGTTCTCTCTTGCATATTCTATCAGCTTGTGCGGAACTACCCATTGTGAAAGCAGGAGGTTCGAGAGAATGAACACCTTTGGCTTAAAGCTAAGAGACTCTTCGACCTCATTGGGATCAACGATTATGAAGTTGTATTTGCCCAATCTCTCCCAGTAATGTCTTTTTATGAGATCGAACTTCTTAGCTTTCTTTACCTCATCGTAGGCTTTGCTTAACCATTCAGCCTCTATCCTGTAACTGGTTATATTTTTAATAGTATCAGCGTACTTCTCAGCATTCAGCTTGAGCAACCATAGTTTAACCCAGGGATCGACTATTACTATCCTTAGACTGTTTTCATCATCAACGACAAAGTATATTCCCGTTGGGCTTTCAGCTTTATTTCCATCCTCGTCTTCAGCGACAAACTTGTAGAAGATAACAGTCCCAGCCTTCTGTGGTGGTATAGTTCCCTTTACTTCGTAGACTTGAGGCGGGGTTATCTTAAACTTAAGATCTAACTTAGGAATGTCAGTACTGGTTAATGTATTGATGCTGCTTTCAGCTTCTCTCCAGTTTACTCCATCTGTAGAATATAGGAGCTTCGCATACTTCAATCCCTTTTCATCGCAGATTATGGCTGAAACCGTGTAGCTTTCATCATCTCCGATGACAAAGTACTTGGGATATAGATCTTTCATGAGTATAATCGGTGGTAGCTTCTCTCTTACTTCTTCCACTTTCTCTCCTAGCTTCTTTCTTAATTCTTCCTCGTTGATGTTTAAGGTGAATTCAGCTGCTGGAAGATATCCGGTCTTCTTTGCTACGATAACGTATACTCCTGGCTCAAATTTGTAAGTTAGCAATCCATTCGAGTCTGTGTAACCGATGAGCTTGTCGTTCGCGTAAACTTCGGCTCCTTCAACTGGATTTCCGTTGGCTGTAACGTATATGTTTGTTACCTGCTTAACCTTGCCCTGCTCTTCAACAACTTCAACTTCCGTTACAGTTAGCTCTAATACTCCCTTTGGCTTTACAACGACAACTTCACCAGATTCAACCGGTATAGAAGTATATCCTTCCTTCTCCACTCCAATCATGTATGTTCCCGGCTCTTCGAATACATATCTTAGCTCTCCGTTTGAATCAGTTTCACCGATCAGGGTTTTCCCGAGAACATCGCTCTTAATGTAAACCTTCGCTTCCGCTACCGGCTCATTCGTGATGGCTGTCGTAACTATAATTCTCACTTCCTCGCCAGCTGTCGGGTCTTTAGGTATGACTGTAACTTTAAGCATGCCTAAAGCACTCACTGGAGGTAAAAGCAGTAAAACAAACAGGATTAACATCACAATCCTACTTATATTCATGTCACCACCCCCGTCAATACTCTAACTACCAAGGCAGGTTAGTTGTGAATTCAGACTCCTTCTCTGCTAAGGTGAACTTGAATTCCTTGCCAGCAACTTCAATAACTGGCTGTAAAACGATTTTGACTTTTGTCTTCTCTCCGTTCTTTATATGGCTGACCCACCACTCATCAAGCATTTTATTGTCAAGCTTTGGGATAAAAGTGAGCGTTGCCTCAGACTTTGGCTGTATAACAGTTGCAACGTCACTTGAACCTTCAGCAAGCTTAATATCATTCATCTCAACTAAGTAGTGGAGCTTCGTTATCGGTACTGGAACCAAATTGTCGTTGTAGATTGTGGCTAAGGTTATAATTTCGGTGTAATCTTCGTTGACTTCTCCCCAATGAGATTTAATCGATTTGATTGTTAGCGTAATGGGACCTACATTAATCTTCTGTGGAGTGTCTGAGCTTAATCCAGCCAAGATGTCCGTTTCTATTGGATTTGAAAGCTCGATGGGGTACTTGAATTCTGTAATTTTGAGGTCAAAGACCAAGTAACCCTTTACATTCATTGTTGATTTCTCTCCGTTCTTAATATGTGAAACCCACCATTCTGGAATTCTGCCATTTTCGAGCTTTGTCGAGATGATTATAGTCGATTCTGAGTTTGCTTTAATTTCTGCTTTCAATGCTGAACCTTCTCCCATTTTTATGTTGTTCATGCAGACTTCGGTTAGAATGTCCTTTAGTGGCAGTGGAACCGGATTTGGATTGTAAACCTTGATTTTGGTTATTATTTCAGTCGTTGAGGATGTTACTTTACCCCACTCATGGCTTATTTCCCTAATCTCTGGCTTTCCAATGGTTGGTTTTCCCTCTTGGGCACATCCAAGGAGGAAAACCGAGATTAAAATGGTGGCCACCAGTATCTTGGTAGCTTTCATACTATCCCTGTCGTATTTACAGATTATATATCTTTTGTGATCCAAATTGGTGTACTAATTTGTTAGCCGGGAAAAACATAGTAGTACCAAAATGGTGTACCAATTTATGATTGAAGGCATTGGCAAGATTATAAACAGACCAACAAAAACTGGTGGAAAAATTTACGATAAATTCTTCGTTTATATTCCAGCAAGTGTTGCTAAAGATTCCGCTTTCCCTTTTAAGCCTGGAGAAGAAGTAATAGTTAGGATAGAAGGTGACAAGCTGGTGATTGAGAAGAAGTTTGATAAGAATAAGCAGTAGGAGTGTCAAAAGAATATTAGGCAATATGAGACATTTGTTCTTGAGCTTGATAGAAGCTAAGTTGATGCAGTGGTTGGTACTTTGTAAAATGCATGCTAATTGGAATAGATGAGTGAGACAATCAAATAAAGTGAATTTAGACTATGGTGTATGTAAAAAAGCTGGTAGTGATGTGTTGCAAGTTTGTGCGGGCAAATGTTGGTGTGTGAATAAGCTCGAAAACTAGCATCACAGAGATGCCCTTCATAAATTTATTTGCTAATTAGATAATTTCTCTATCACTCCATTTTGAGGCACTTGAAAAAAGATGGATGAAAGTCTGAGACTCTACACCCGATTAGGCTTAACTCAATCGCCGGACAGCAATCTCTGATCGAATATCTTGAGCGTTGCATCTATAATGCTGTTTAGTTTCAGCTAAATGTTGGTAAACTGGCGTCGTACTATGCAGAAATACTAAATGTAGGGTCTTCCCCACATCACCACTCTGACAACCTCTGAATGAGCTTCTTTTCCCTGAAACCGAGCTTAATCATCATCCCTGTTAACAGGACAGAAAGAGAGCACCTCTTTTTAACAGGTTCAAAAGA
>JAPDIT010000065.1 GCA_029259455.1 Archaeoglobi archaeon | reverse complement strand
AATCGGTTTATTTCCTGTGAAAAGAGGTTTGATTATGTCTCTTTGCGTGGAAAGGTTGGATTGCTTGTTGTTTGTGAATTTAGTGTGTTAAGGAAGAGATTGGGTTAAAGGTTGTGTAAGCACCCTAAAGTTGATAAGTTGAGTCCAAGTTTCTGATTCTCTAAATAATTAGAAGTAGCACCACAAATGTGATGTCGAGAAGTAGCGTAACAATTGAATTTAGCACCACTATTTTCACACCAAACTGACCGAACAGGGAGAGGTGTATGGGTAAAGAGTGCTTGACGGATCTCGTAGAGAAGCTGATGACGTTACCGAGAATCAGACCTACAACCGCCCATTTCCATTCCAAACCCGAATCCATAAAGCCGGCAGCCGTTACAACAGCGGACCTAACATTGAAAAACTCGACTATTGCGATAGTTAGAGCTTCAGCCCTAAAGGGCAGAAATTTCAACGCTTCGCTCATGAAATCGAATATGCTAAGCAAGGAGAGAAGAGAAACGGCGAAATACGTTATACCCATAATTGCCGCAATTCTGACAATATTTTGAGAGACTGAAGCAGTTCTGATTTCCTGAAAGTCTGGGGCACTGTGATTCCACCTTCTCGACAGGAAAAGACCAATAAGCGATTTGATTATCGCTACAGCGAATCTTGTTCCGGTGTAAACCAGTCCAGCGAATCCCAGAACGGGTATGACGAAGGGAATGAAGAAGGTGTAGAGGTGACTGAAAACGCTCGGAAAGGTGTTGAGAAAAGATATTGCAATGACCTCTCTGTCGTCAATCTTTTTTTCCCTCCAGGCCTGAGACAGCATGGAGTAACTGGCCGTAGGGCTGATGAAGCAGGTTGCAAAGCTTATCACGGCAAACTCGCTAACACCAAATTTTCGCAGTGCAGGCTGGAGCGAATAAGCAAGTTTTTCAATGTAACCCTTCTTTATAGAGTAGCTGACCGCATAAATGGCAACAATGACGACAGGAAGAGTTTTGATTAGGAAAACAGTAGTGAGAGTTGCTGCTTGAGCAATTAGGCTGAATCTCATAGGTAATCAAAGAGGGTCGGCTGCCTCTTTTTGCATAGCTCGCCAATCTTCTGGAAATCTTTCTCGTATTCCTCTCTGAGCTGAGGTCTGTAGAGAACTGCTGCAGGATGGTAGATTGCAATAACTCTGACTTTTTTACCCCATCTTTTCACCTCATAAACCTTCCCCTTCACTCTTGAAATTGTTGTGAATTCGAGGCCAAACAAGTTGAAAACGAACTGAGCGGCAAACCTTCCAAGACAGACAATTACATTTGGTCTAATAACGTCAAGCTGCCTTATCAAATAATCTCCACACTTCTCGACCTCTTCCGGAGTAGGATCGCGGTTGTTAGGAGGGCGGCATTTCAGAACATTTGTTATGTAAACGTCCTCTCTTCTCAAACCGATTGATGCTAGCATCTCCGTAAGAAGCTTTCCCGCAGCCCCAACAAACGGCTCGCCCCTCAAATCCTCATCCCTTCCCGGTGCTTCCCCAACAAAAACCACCTCAGCCTTTTCATTCCCAGCTCCGGGAACGTAATTCGTTTTGGTTTTGTAGAGGTCACATTTTTTGCAGTTCAGAATTTCACTAACTATTTCCTGCAGAGACTCCATCGGAAAAACTTTCGGTGTTAAATTAAAATAGTTTTGCTGATGTGTCGGATTGTATATTTGAGCCAAGACCAAGATTATTCTTTGCCATTTTCACTTACCCCAAATAAAATTTATTTCCTGAAGAGGATAAGCAAACATGAACCCCTTCAAGGTGATGATTGGCTTTGCCGTCGTAATGCTCGGCCTCACCTTGCTGGCTTTAAGCAGTGCAGAGAACGTGAAGTATGGGGGAGTTGTAATCATAGGGCCGTTTCCGGTAGTCTTCGGCTCATCTCCTGACATTGCGGTTTTCATGGTTTTAATTGCTCTGATTCTGATTCTTTTACCTCTACTGATGAGGTGGTAGCATGCTTACTCTGCTTTCAGTCATTATAATCCTCCTCGGAATTTACTTAATCATTTCGGGGTTGAGAGAAGAGTGGCCAGAAGTTGAGGAAGAACTTGAGGAGAGGAGAGAAGTAGCAAATGAATACAAAAGAAAGAAGAGAAAACCAGAGAGAGAAGTAAAAGGGGGTGGGGTGATTCTCATAGGCCCAATTCCTATCGTCTTTGGTGACAGCAAGTATGCCTTTCTATCCTTAGTTCTGGCTGTAGTTCTGATGCTCTTCTCAATCGCCTTAATTCTCATGCTGTAGCTGTCTTACTGTCGCATGTTACTTGGAACCTGAACGCTGACGAAATGGGTGAAGACTGGAGAGAATTTACAACCTTGAAAGGTTGTAATCAACAGTACAGCTTTGACGGCAAGGATGACAATTCAAAAGCGCCAGCCCAGAGACTGGGAAAATGGAGTTAATTTTTACTGTATCTCTTCAATTATTTTGTTCATCTCCTCAGCTTTGCTTCTGAGGATCTCAAGGGCCTTTCTCATCACTTCTCTGACTGGGAGAGCTCCAGTTCCCTCAACCGTGAACAGAAAGTTATCCGTCTCTTTCACACTGATGGCATTCATCTCGCAAACTTTCACACACTCTTCACACATCGAGCACGCCATCAAGTCTCTAACCTTAACTCTCTCTCCACCTTTCTCGAAAACGTTCCTTGGACACGCTTCAATACATTCTCCGCACCCGTTACAGTTCTTGTTTATTTCAATTTCCGGAATGATCTTGTAAACGCAGACCGAAACCGGCTGGAACTTCGCGTGCTCCCTTCCCGTTCCAAGCCTCGCGACAGCTTCGAGCATTAGCTGCTGCCCCTCGAAAAGCTCCAGAACTGGAATGTTGTCTATCGCAAAGACAACCTCTGGGTCGTCGCTGATGAAATCTCCTGAGTAAACAACCTTTGGCCCCTCCACGTTCAGTCTGAAGGAAATCTGACAGTTAGGACAACCCTCACCCCCACACGCACACTCGTGCTGCATGTTGAACCTGTCCAAGTAAGTCTTTATCGGAACCATAGCTAACCTGTGAGCTATCACTTCATCATAAAAGTAGCTGGAATTCAGATATATATCGACGTAATCCACTGCCATAGTCGGAACTTCAGCTTTCATCGCCCTCCTGAACGAGTTGGCTAAGGCTGGCGAGGCGTTTTTCAAAATAAATTTGATCTTAAATTCTGATTCCTCAAGAATTTCAATTTCCGGCATCATCAGACTCTCCTGCCTCTCTTCCCTCCTGGAGGTCTTGTTCCGTCGTGTGGAATCGGCGTGACGTCCTCTATTCTTCCTATCTTGAGTCCGGCTCTCGCAAGAGCTCTGATCGCTGCCTGCGCTCCGGGGCCGGGTGTTGTGTGCTTATTTCCTCCAGGTGCCCTAACCTTTATGTGAATACCCTCAAATCCTTTTTCTTTTGCTATCGCTGCTGCCCTCAACGCTGCCTGCATTGCAGTATAGGGGTTGCCCTCATCTCTGTCAGCCTTGACTATCATCCCACCACTTACTCTGGCAACGATTTCTGCTCCGGTTATGTCCGTAATCGTGATTATCGTGTTGTTGTATGAGGAGTATATGTGGGCTATCCCCCACTTTCCACCTTTTTTCTTCTCAGCCATCAGACCACCTCAGTTCTCGCCAGAGGAGAATTCTTGTAGAAAGAAATCTTGCTTTCAAGCTCTTTGGTTACGATGAAGCTCGGAGACGTGACTCTTCTTCCGTCAACAGCGATGTGGCCGTGAGTTATGAACTGTCTCGCCTGCTTTATTGTCCTTGCCAGTCCCTGTCTGTAAACCATCGTCTGAAGTCTTCTTTCAAGGAAGTCCTCAACGCTCAGGTTTAGAATGTCGTCAAGAGTTGCGTTCTCGGGAAGTATTCCCATCTTGTTCAACTTCTTTATAACCATCTGTGCTTTGGCCTTTGCAATTTCACCTTCCTTGCCTGGAAGACCGATTTCAGCAAGAAGGTCTCTTGCAACTCTCCTGTATTTCCTCAAAATGTTCTGGAATCTCCACAGCTCTCTCTTGTTTCTGAGGCCATATTTTATTACAAGCTCCATCTCTTTTTCGAGTCTGGCCTTATCCCACGGATGAGTTGGAGTTATGTACTTCTTTCTGTGACGCTTTGGGTCACCCATCTGAATCACCTCTTCTTCCTTATAACACCGACAGTTCTCCCTTTCCTGCCAGTTGACCTCGTTCTCTGGCCTCTAACCTTCTTGCCTTTTGCATGCCTGACACCGCGATAAGCTTTCATCTTGATCAATCTCTCAATGTCCAGCATCCTTGCAAAGTCGACATCCTTCGACAGTAGATGAAGATCTTGGCCCGAGTAGAGATCCTTTCTCCTGTTTAGAAGCCACGATGGGAGGGATTCGATTTCCTCTTCAATGAACTTCTTGAGTTTCTCAATCGTTTCGTCGTCAAGCTCTCCAAGCTTGGCTTTTCCATCTACTCCTAACTTGTTGACTATGCATTTCGCAATCCTGAGCCCAATTCCCTTTATCCCCGTAAGAGCGAACATAACACTCTTGTTCCCATCCAAGTCCGTATCGGCTATTCTCACGATATGCTTGAACGTCATGACATCACCGTCTAAGAGGAAGCAAGCTTGGAAGGATATTTAAAGATTATGTGCCCATTTACCCAACCCTGATTGCAAAAGATTGTGCAGCAAACCAACAGCAAACAGAGTCATCTCTCTTCTATCTTCTCTCCTCTGCCTCACACCCATCCAAATCTTCTCTTATCAGCTGAAAAACCTGCTTCGCTTAGAGTCCTTTTAAAATACCTCTTCAGAAACCTATAAGGTGCTTCAACAATCCTCTCAATAACTCTCAACCAGTCAAAATCCAATTCTAGCCAGATTCTTC
>JAPDIT010000058.1 GCA_029259455.1 Archaeoglobi archaeon | reverse complement strand
ATCTCTTCTACTATTTCTCCCGTTTCGTCAACTATAGCCACATACGAGTACTTTTTGTGAACATCTATTCCAATGCAGACCGGATACTCACCTATTCGTGCTTCTAACACACTACCACCATCCTTTTGCCTGTTAAGTCACCCTAACGCGTTTATAACGCATGTTCCAATCTAACTACTGGCATTTGGCTCGGTCTGCTGAAAATTCCAACATGTGGTCACCTTAATCAATCTTCATCGGACAAACTTCCCTCACTCTTGGAAGTACACCATCATTTTCTCCAAGAATTGAAATTCTACCCTCCATCTTCAGCCTCCTCAAAAATTGTGAGCAGGGCGGAAAGCGTTACGGGAATGGTCTGCTCTGTTGCGAAGGTTATATATGGGGCAAGATCAATTACGAAGTCTGCAAGCCTGAAAAGCCCCTTAGGGACTCCTACTCTGCTACCCGCAAATACAACAATCTCGTCAGCGAACTTCATCCTCCTCACTAACTCATCCTTAACGTCCGAAATCTGCTTTCCTGTTGGGTCTGTGATAATCAAAACGTTCCTTTTTCTTCTCTTGTCCCTCGCTGCCTGGTAGATGTCCCTGACATAGACAGGTACTTTCCTCACATCCCTTGCATACGCCCTTTCCTGAATTTTGTATCTTGCAACCTGCCCCCTTCCCACTCCCTTTATGAAGTACTCAAGCTCAAAGGCATTTACGTAGTCATGAGGGGCTATAATTAACTCCTTTATCTCGAAAGCCTGTGCTGCCCTCCCAATCCTCTCCCCTATCTCCAGAGCAGCTTTAGTGTCCTCGAGGTAGGGCATCTGAACGAAGCTGATTTTTCCGAACAGCTTTCTCGAATCCACCTTCTCTGGAGTGTACTTCTTCCTCTCCTCGCTGCCATCAATAACCCCAATGAAAGCCCTTTTTCCTATAATCTCAACGTAAACAGCCTTATCGGGGAAGTTGAGGTTAACCTCACAGCCCGTAAGCTCCCTGATTCTGTCCCCAAGATCGAGGTTAACGTCGAGGCTCGTGAAGTCGTGCGTCCCCCTTCTCTTCGTTCTCATTGCAAAGGTTTTCGCCCCCTTAATCTTCTCAGCTACCATCTCAGCTTTCGAAATTATCTCGTCAAGCTTTGCTTCGCATTCTGTCAGCACGGGGATTATCGTTTCGATTTCGGGAATTTCTTCCAGTTTCTTCCTCAAACTTTCATCGCAGTGAACTATAAGCAAACCCAAATAGCCTGAGGGTCTGATCTCGATCTCAACATCGCCGATTGCATCCTTTATGTGTGAAGCTGCCACGTACTCCATCCCTCTCTGCGTTTTTATGAGGAGCATGTTTGGCGTTAGAAAGCAAAGGTTTTAAGAGTTACCTCTAAATTTCACCGGGTGGCATCATGCTGGGGAGATTTGTGGCAAACGGAAGAATTTATGAAGGGAGTTTTGAAATTGATGATGACTTAATCATTTTCGATGGCTATGAGGTACCTTTGTCAGCGGTAAAGTTTCTCCCGCCAGTCATTCCGTCAAAGATTATCGCCGTAGGGCTTAATTACATAGATCATGCTGAAGAGCTGAACATGCCAGTTCCGGAAGAGCCGATTTTGTTCATGAAACCATCCACAGCCGTCATAGGCCACGAGGACTGCATAATCCTACCTCACATCTCACGGAGGGTTGATTATGAGGGTGAGCTTGCTGTTGTCATAGCTGAGGATTGCAAGAATGTGCCTGAAACGCAGGCTGGAGATTACATCTTAGGCTACACGTGCTTCAACGACGTTACAGCGAGAGATCTGCAGGCTAAGGATGGGCAGTGGACGAGGGCCAAGAGCTTCGACACCTTCGCTCCCATTGGCCCTTACATTGCGGAAATCGATGATCCTTCGAAGCTCGGCATTCAGACGAGGGTGAACGGAAAGATTGTGCAGAGGTCGAACACCTCAAACCTGATTTTCGACGTTTTCCAGCTCGTTTCCTTCGTTTCGTCGGTGATGACGCTCAAAGCTGGAGACGTTATCGCCACTGGCACGCCTGATGGGGTTGGAATGCTTAAGGATGGGGATGTGGTTGAGGTTGAGATCGAAAAAATAGGTGTTCTGAGAAATTATGCTGTAAAGATAGACAGACAGATTCGATGTGAGTGCTGAGCAAAAGTTATATTTCAGGTTTTGGAGGTGGGCACATGGGAAAAGAAATCAGGAAGGACTACGATGCTCATGAGGTCGAGGAGAAGTGGTTAAAGCTGTGGAAGGACGAGATGTACTACTTCGACTGGAATTCGGAGAAACCTCTCTACATAATCGATACCCCTCCTCCTTACCCCACAGGATCTTTTCATATCGGTCATGCTCTGAACTGGTGCATAATCGACTTTATCGCGAGATACAAGAGGATGAACGGTTATGAAGTCATGTTCCCGCAGGGCTGGGATTGCCACGGTCTGCCGACAGAGGTTAAAGTTGAGGAGACTTACGGGATAAAGAAGGGTGATGTGCCAAGAGAGAAGTTCAGAGAGCTTTGTGTGAAGTTTACAGAGCAAAATATCGCAAAAATGAGGGAGACGGCAAGGAGAATGGGTTACAGTATCGACTGGAGCAAGGAGTACATCACAATGTATCCAGAATACTTCTCCAAAACTCAGCTCTCATTCGTCAGAATGTACAACAAGGGGCTGATCTACAGGGATTACCATCCCGTCGTTTTCTGCCCCCGCTGCGAAACAACCATCGCTTTGGCTGAGATCGAGTACAGGCAGGGAAAGACGAAGCTGAACTACATAAAGTTTGATGATGACGTGATAATCGCCACCACCCGTCCAGAGCTAATTCCGGCCTGTGTGGCCATCGCCGTTCATCCGGAAGATGAGAGGAATAAGCATCTTGTCGGGAAGAAGGTGAAGGTACCCACAACCGATTACTATGTTGAGGTAATTGCCGATGAAGAAGTTGATCCCGAATTTGGAACCGGAGTGGTGATGATCTGTACATTCGGAGACAGGCAGGATGTGAAGTGGTGGAAGAAGCACAAGCTTGAGCTTAGGAACATTGTTGGCAGAGATGGAAGGCTGAACGAAAAGGCAGGAAAGTACGCCGGAATGACGATTCCGGAGGCCAGAGAGGCAATTCTCAAGGACTTGGAGAAGGAAGGAAAATTGCTGAAGCAGGTTGAGATCGACCACAATGTGGGTACTTGCTGGAGGTGCAAAACTCCGGTAGAAATCATTCCAGCCGAGCAGTGGTTCGTTAAGGTGGAGAAGGAGAAGATTCTTGATGCAGCAAGAAAGATAAAGTGGGTTCCGGAACACATGTACTCAAGGCTGGAGAGTTGGGTTCAGTCGATGGAGTGGGACTGGGTCATAAGCAGGCAGAGAGTTTTTGCCACACCGATACCAGCTTGGTACTGCAAGAACTGCGGAGAGATTGTAGTTGCAAAGGAGGAGTGGTTGCCTGTCGATCCGACAGCTACGCAACCTCCTGAGCCCTGTCCAAAGTGCGGATCGACAGAGTTCAGAGGAGAAACAGATGTTCTCGACACATGGATGGATTCAAGCATAACACCGCTCATTATATGCGGGTGGCCTGAGCTGAAGGAATATCCCACCCACCTCCGCCCTCAGGGGCACGATATCATCAGGACTTGGGCTTTCTACACGATTCTGAGGTCCCTTGCCTTGGAGGATCAGATTCCTTGGTATGAGATTGTCATAAACGGAATGGTTTTTGGAGAGGATGGCAGGAAGATGAGCAAGAGCCTCGGAAATGTGATAGTGCCGGAAGAAGTTGTTGAGAAATACGGAGTTGACGCTCTAAGGCAGTGGGCTGCGAGCGGGGTGATTGGGGATGACATCATTTTTAGCTGGAAGGATGTCGTAGCTGCGAGCAGATTCCAGCAGAAGTTCTGGAGCATAACGAGGTTCACGCTGATGCACATCGCAGATTACAAGCCGAGTGAAGAGGACAAGAAGTATTTGAGAGATGCTGACGGATGGATTCTCTCAAAGCTGAACAGGCTTGTTGGGGAAGTCAGGAAGCACATGGACGAATACAGGTTTGATGAGGCAATCAAGGCGATAAGAACCTTCACTTGGTACGAATATGCTGACAACTACCTTGAAATCGTGAAGAACAGGCTTTACTCAGGCAGTGAAGAAGAAAAGAGGGCTGCCAAGTTCGTTCTCTACTACGCCCTCGATGTGCTGACGAGGCTGCTGGCCCCAATCACACCGTTCCTTGCTGAGGAGTGCTGGAGTCATTTTAGGGAGGGGAGCGTTCACCTGCAGAGTTATCCGGTAGTTGAAGAGGAGCTTCTGGATGAGAGGGCTGAGAGGACCGGAGAGGAGATAAAGGAGATTGTGGCAGCGGTGAGAAAATTCAAGCACGACAAAGGGCTTGCTCTTAACGCGCCGCTGAAGAGGCTGATAATCTACTCCAAGCTGGATGGACTGGATGTCAGGGACATTGCCGGAGCAACAAATGCCGAGGTCGAAGTGGTAAAGGAGATGCCTGAGGTTAGGGAGAGGGTCAAGGCTCTGAAGCCCAAGTTTGCGGTCATCGGCCCGATGTTCAGAGAGAAGGCGAAGCAGATCATCAAAGCTGTTGAGTCGCTAAGCGAGGAGGAGAAGGAAAAATTGCTGAAAGAAGGGGCGATTCAGATAAATCTTGACGGTGTAAGCGTCGAGGTTAAGGCAGAGTGGTTTGATGCTGTGACTGAGAAGAGCATTGAAGGCAGGGAGGTGGAGATGCTGGAAACCGCAAACAGCGTTGTTTTCGTTGAAATTTGATTTTCCTTTTTCTTATTGACTATGCTTTTACTTTAAGCCATTAATCTGTAGTATCCCCTATGTTGGAAGCCTTACAACGGGTTATGGTTGGGGTTGATAAATAAACCTTACCTTGGGTTGTACACTCCTTCCTTTTTAGCATAAAGTAGATGCAGACCAGCATTTTCCTTGCTGTGGCTACAATAGCTATGTTATGTCCCCTCCTCCTCTTTATTCTGAGATAGAAGGAGCGGAGGTAGTCGTCATGCCTTATTGCCACATTTGCACACTGGATGAGGATCCA
>JAPDIT010000047.1 GCA_029259455.1 Archaeoglobi archaeon | reverse complement strand
AGAGAAAGAGGTGGATACGCTACGAAAGAAGGCATTCCATGAGTTTGTGGCATACAGACTGGTTTTTCTATAATGGAAAGTGGATGATGGCTTATTTAGATGATGCATCCCGTTTAATTGTTGGTTACGGAGTATTTGACAATGCAACCACTGAGAATGCCATGAAAGTTCTAAAAGAGGCTATAGATAATTATGGTAAGCCAGAATCAATACTTACCGATAGAGGTACCCAGTTCTACGCATCTGCAGGAGAGAAGAGAGCAAAAGGGAAATCCAGGTTTGAGAAATTCCTTGAGGAGAATGGTATAAAGCACATCGTCGCAAGAGTAAACCACCCACAAACGAATGGTAAGATCGAGAGATTCTACGGGACTCTTGAAGATAAAGCCAGATACTTTGAAACTCTGGATGAGTTTGTAGAGTGGTATAATTGCAAAGCTGACATGAGTCTCAATCTGGAGGAGTTGGAGACTCCTTATCAAGCATTTCTGAGAAAGCTCCCACCTGAGAGAGTTTTGGGTTACTGCTGGAGGTGGTTTGATGGTGGGAAATAATTTTAGGAAATCACACTTGTATTTCTTAGTTTAAAGTACATCGTGTATTCTTCAATTGCTTCTCTGAGTTTCATAACGAAAAAAGCAATTTTATCTTCTTAAAATTTTTGTTTAATTATTCACTTCTACAAAAATTTTAAAATTTTTTAATAGAAGAGTAAAAGATATATACTTAAAAAAGAATTTCTTATGAATTATTTCTGTCTCTGACATCATTTACTGTGAAGCCAACTCGACACGAAATTCAAAAAACTGGAAAATCTTATATTTTCTAGAAAAATAGTGTTTGAAGGTGAGAGTAATGATGAATGGAAAGGAATACATTGAGAGTTTGAGAAGGTATAAGCCGACGATTTACTTTATGGGGAAAAAGATTGAAAGTGTTGCAGACAGCCCAATTCTCGCCCCTCATGTGAATGCTGCGGCAATGACCTACGAACTAGCTCATGATCCGAAATATGAGGCGGTAATGACTGCCACGTCACATCTAACAGGGGAGAAGATAAACCGCTTCACCCACATCCATCAGAGCACTGAGGATCTGGTAAAAAAGGTAAGGATGATGAGGCTGCTTGGCAGGAAGACAGGGAGCTGTTTTCAACGCTGCGTGGGTCTCGATGCCCTCTGTGCGCTTTACATATCCACTTATGACATTGACCAAAAATATGGCACTGATTACCATGAGAGGTTCAAGGAGTACTTGATTTACGTTCAGAAAAACGACCTCATGGCGGCAGGAGCTATGACGGATGTTAAAGGCGATAGAAGTCTTAGACCTCACCAGCAGGCTGATCCAGATATGTACGTCAGAGTTGTGGAAAAGAGGGAGGACGGAATAGTCGTGAGAGGAGCTAAGGCCCACATCACAGGTGCGGTAAACTCTCACGAGATTGTAGTACTTCCGACGAGGGCTATGGGGGAGAAAGACAAGGATTATGCTGTCGCCTTCGCCGTTCCTGTTGACGCTGAAGGGGTTGTGATGATTTTTGGTAGGCAGACAAACGATATGCGAAGGCTTGATGGAGATATTGACTGCGGAAATGCGAAATATGGTACTGTTGGTGGAGAGGCGTTGATAATCTTCAATGACGTATTCGTTCCGTGGGAGAGAGTTTTTCATGTGCGGCGAGTACGATTTCGCTTCCGAGCTCGTCGAAACTTTCGCCACCTACCACAGGCAGAACTATGGAGGGTGCAAGGTGGGGGTTGCTGACGTGCTAATCGGTGCTTCAGCAGCAATTGCGGAGTACAACGGTGTTGAGAAAGCATCCCACATTATGGACAAGCTGACGGAAATGGTCCATCTTGCCGAAACCTGCTGGTGCTGCTCCCTCGCATGCTCATATGAAGGCTTCAAAACACCCTCTGGAGCATACATGCCCAACCTGCTTCTGGCGAACGTTACGAAGCTCAACATAACCCGCCTCCCGTATGAATGGTCAAGGCTGGCTCAGGACATTGTTGGCGGTATTGTTGCAACAACACCCTCTGAGCTTGACTACAAGAATCCCGAAACAAGAGAGTTGATTGAAAAGTACCTCAAAGGGAAAGCTGATGTTCCGACCGAGCACAGGATTAGGATGATCAGGTTGATCGAGAATTTATCGATAGGGGCTGAACTGCCAGAATCGATGCACGGTGCTGGCTCACCTGCAGCTCAGAAGATAATGATTGCCAGAAGGGCTAATCTTGACCTGAAGAAGGAGGAGGCAAAGAGAGTTGCTGGAATACTTCTGGATGAGGATTATCAGAGAGTGAGAGGGGAAGAGAAGAAGGAATGAAGATCGGAGTAAAAGTACTGCGGAGGCTGTAATCCAGAGTATAAGCGAGAAGATGTCGAGGAAGTGCTCAGAAAATGCTTCAAAATTTTTTACTCTGAAGATGTTGACATTCTGACTTTGATTAATGGTTGCAGGAAAGCCTGTTTGGTCGAAGAGGTGAAGCATCCCAACTCTTTGATTGTTGATCCTCCAATGAGTGAGAAGGAAATAGTGAGAAAAGTCAGGGATGTCATGAAAGACTTAGAGAAAGCTAAGTCCTAATCTGCAGCCAACTCCTAATCTAACAAGAAGCGAAGCAGAAAAAATTAAATATTAACACACCTAAAAAAAGTTGAGATGATAGACGTCATAATGACCGGAGAGTTGTTGAAGACTGCTACAAGGGCAATAGTTGCACTGGTCAGTGAGGCTAGAATTCACTTCCTTGAAAAGGGGCTTCATTCGAGAGCCGTAGATCCAGCAAATGTTGCGATGGTAATAGTTGACATTCCCAGAGATAGCTTTGAGGTTTACAATGTCGATGAGGAGAAAACCATTGGAGTCGACATGGACAGGGTTTTCGACATCAGCAAGTCCATCTCAGCAAAAGACCTTGTTGAGCTGATTGTTGAAGATGAAAGCACGCTCAAGGTAAAATTCGGCAGTGTTGAATACAAGGTTGCACTCATAGACCCCTCAGCAATTAGGAAGGAGCCGAGAATTCCCGAACTGGATCTGCCCGCGAAGATTGTGATGGACGCGGGAGAGTTCAAGAAAGCGATTGCAGCGGCAGATAAAATCAGCGACCAGGTTGTGTTCAAGTCGGACAACGAAGGGTTCAGGATTGAAGCGAAAGGTGACGTTGACAGTATAGTTTTCCACATGACTGAGGCAGAACTCATCGAGTTCAATGGTGGAGAAGCGAGAAGCATGTTCAGCGTCGATTATCTCAAGGAGTTCTGTAAAGTTGCAGGTAGCGGAGATCTGCTCACAATCCACCTGGGAACGAACTATCCAGTCAGACTCATCTTCGAGCTGGTAGGAGGTAGGGCGAAAGTTGAGTACATACTTGCTCCGCGCATCGAGTCGGAGTGATTGATGAAATATCTTCCTCTATTTCCAATTTTAGCACGCTATCCCTTTCTGAGAATCTCCTCTAGAATTTTCTCGTTCGATGTCGAAGAGGAGCTCAGGAAGTTTCCTGATGCTGTTGAAACTGCGAAGAGGATTGTTGACAAGGCGATTGATGGTAAAATAGAATACAAAAGGTTCACAGATGAATCCGAATTTTTCTGCCTTGGGTGTGAGGAAAACTGCTACGATTGCCAGGAAAGAGGGACTCTTGAGAACTGCAACCTCTGCATGAAGTGCTTTGAAAACTGCTCCCTTTACTACCCCAGAGATGCGGTTGAGAAATTCTCTACAAACGCAAAACTCTCCCTGCTTACGTACATAGCATCAAGAATGATCGTCTCAGCCATGGAGGACTGGGTGAGAATGAGGTATGCGGTTAATGAGGCCAGCTACTACTCGAAACTGCTGAGGGAAGATGCGGAGGAGAGCGGTAAGGTGCCGATAGTCAGGCTGGTGGCGATCGACCTTGGGGCAAAGCTCAAGGGCTGGAACATGCACGTTTCGACATTTGTTAAGGTGTCTGCAAGAATCAGGGACGACAAGTGGAGGCTCGTAAACAGGAGGTTGAAAAACGGCTATGTTGAAACCACGAAATCAGAGGTTTTGAGGGGCCTGGAGGAACTGCTGAGAGTGAAGCTTTTTGAGAAAGTTCCCAGCAGTGGGATTGTAAGTTCTGCTGTTAGGGAGCTTTCAAGGAAGGCTAAGAGAGAATCGGAGAGGTTCACGATGGACTTGGGAGAGGTTGACCTCAACTGCTTGCCTCCATGCATGAGGGAGATTCTGTCGGAGCTGCAGAGGGGTATGAACGTTCCCCACACAGCAAGGTTCGCAATTACATCGTTCCTGCTCAACATAGGAATGTCTGTCGATGATATAATCGCTCTATTTAAGACTGCCCCGGATTTTGATGAGGAGAAGACGAGGTATCAGGTTGAGCATATAGCCGGAGAGAGGGGGAAGGGTGCTGAATACACATCCCCATCCTGCGACACCATGAGAACGTACAACAACTGCGTTTCTGAATGTGGAGTTGCCCATCCACTTGTATATTATAAAAAATGTAAATCAAAAAAGTTGAAAAGTTTTAAAGCTCTCTGAGAGCCAGCTTGATATCGTCTACTTTGATCGTCTTCCTTCCAGCGTGTTTTGCCAGTTCAGCGGCCTTCTTGCCGACCTTCATGGCGTATTCTTCGATAGCCTTTGCCAGTTCAACCTTTGCATCCTCACTAACTCTTGAAGCTCCAGCTTTTCTCAGAAGTCTTTCCACAGGAGCAAGTGGTAGCTCCACTCTCAACACCTCCATTGTGGTTCAATCCAACCAATGATTAATTGGTAAAATCCTATATAAATTTTTTCATGAAGCAGACTTCTCAGAAGGCAAAAATGTCGGGTAGGATATTCAATCAGCAGTTTGATGATGAGTGGGATTGAGAGATAAAAATTGGTGTTGAATTGGAAATTTATGACTACCACCACTCACTAAATCTCAACGCTTATCGCAAATTTGAGTAAAACCACTAATTTTTGCAAGCAAATGAATTTAATGAAAAATCTGTTAAAATCTAAAGCTCTTCAACACCAAGACGCTTCATCGCTCTCTCAGGATTCACTTGATAGGTGTGTATGACTGCGGAAACATCCTTAAAAGCTCTTATCCCGTTGGATAACATAAACTCCAACACCCTCCTCCTCCTCTCCAGCTCCTCGTTCAGCTCTTTTATACTCCACCCTCTCTGCCTTCTTATATCCTCCAATGCTTTTGACGTTCCAACCATCGTGTGCTCATCTCTAACG
>JAPDIT010000009.1 GCA_029259455.1 Archaeoglobi archaeon | reverse complement strand
ATCAGAGAATGGTTAAATCCTCCGCAATGCTGAATCCCAACTCGTTCAGGGATTCTGTCATAAGGTTGTGTAGTAAACCAAGTACAGGTATCTGACGTTCATCCAATTCTAATTTGCAGTTCATAAGCATGTTTTGGTATGATTATATAAATAAATGCTTTTCGTTCACACCGTCAGTCAGTAAATTTTTTATTTAGAGAATGAATCGGATTACCTAATGGATAGAATAAAGATACTGTTTCTTGAAACAAGACCTCAATTCCTCCTGCTAACTCCAGTATGTGTATTCTTAGGTGTCGCTATTGCACTAAGTAAGGGTTACTTCAATCCATTGCATTTGGTATTGGTTTTGTTAGGATCTCTATTCGCCCATGCAAGTGTGAACATCTTTAACGATTACTTTGACTACATCAGAGGAACTGATGTCATCACAAGAAGAACGCCATTCAGTGGTGGAAGTGGACTCCTGCCATCCGGTTTGGTTACACCCAAGGAAGCACTCTTTATGGCAACTACATTTCTGCTACTTGGAACAACAATTGGTCTGTATTTCATGATTTGCTATCCGATTTTGATACCAGTAATACTGCTTGGAGCATTCCTCGTTTACGCATACACACCAGTTCTAACTAAGGTTTACATTACAGAACTCTTTCCTGGGCTTGGATTTGGACTGATGGTGGTTGGGACGTATGTTACAATGCTTCCACCGGGAAGTACCATTGAAGATATCGAAGCAATAGCAGCAGCGGTTGTACCAGGAATACTTATAAGTAATCTGCTTCTCCTGAATGAATTTCCAGACTTTGAGGCAGATTATACAACTGGTAGAAAACACATGGTCATACTATTGGGGAGAAAGAGAGCATCAAAGGTTTATGTAATGCTGATAGGTCTCGTCTATGCGTGGATTGTAGTCTCTATTTTGGTAGAAGTAATCCCGTTCACTGCAGCTATTGCACTTGCAACACTGCCCATTGCGTTTAAGGCCTGCAGGGAATGTTTAAGGCATTATGACAGAATTGAAGATTTAATTCCGGCTCTTGCAAAGAATGTACTCGTGACGTTATTAACACCATCACTATTGGCAATAGCCTTTATTACAGATATCTTCTTTAGCATCTTCTTTAGTTCATACCCAATAACTCTGTAATCAAGCCATAGAGAAGAAACCATAATGATGGATAATTAAATTTGGTAACAACATCTCTGAAAAACGTGTTATCTGCGGAGAAATTCCGAAATAAATCGAAAAGTTCTTAATATGCTAAAATTACGGTAACGATAGCCATGCAAGAGGTGATTCGTATATGGTGCTAGAATTAGGGAAAGGGGCTCTTGTTATAGATGAAATGAAAAACGTCAGCATAAAAATTGGAGAAGTCGTCGAGGAGGAGGAAGAATGGGCTCCGATGGGCCCAACACCGATGCCTGGCATTGCAACCCTTCGTGACTGGGACTTCTTCCTGCTCAGGAGATACAAGCCTTTCTACGCCCCTTACTGCGATATGTGCTGCCTCTGTACGATGGGCAAGTGTGATCTGACGGAGAACAAGAGGGGAGCATGTGGCCTTGACTTGGCTGCGCAGACAGGTAGGATTGTAACAATCGCATGCTCGATTGGTGTTTCAGCCCACACAGGACATGCGAGGCACATGCTCCACGACATAGAGCACGTAACGGGCAAAAAGCTTGACGAGATTCCAGTGGACATGGGGCCCGAGATTGCGGAGGTTGCACCACTAACCCAGCTGATAACTGGGATAAAGCCGAAGACGCTGGCAGACTTGGATAGGGCTCTGAGATATGTTGAGGAGCAGATAGTTCAGGTAGTCGATTCAATCCATACTGGACAGGAGGGTAGTTACCTCGACTACGAATCGAAAGCATTCCACCTCGGCATGCTTGACTCCCTTGCCAAGGAGATTGCCGACATAGCCCAGATCTGCGCTTTTGGCTTCCCGAAGGGCGAGGATAACCAGCCTCTCATCGAAGTTGGAATGGGCGTTCTCGACAGGAGCAAGGCGATAGTCCTCGTCATAGGCCACCACGCTCCTCCGGCCATAAACATTGCAGACTACATTGACGCTAACGGACTTGAGGATGAAGTCGACCTCGGAGGAATCTGCTGCACAGCGAACGATATGAGCAGGTATTATCAGAAGGCCAAAATCGTGTCGGCTCTGGGCAGACAGCTTAAAGTTATAAGAGCGGGACTTGCTGATGTCATTGTAATTGACGAGCAGTGCATAAGAGCGGACATTCTCTACCACACGAAGAAACTCGGGATCCCGGTGATTTGCACTAACGAAAAGGCGATGCATGCGTTGCCGGATATGACGGCTAAGGATCCAAAGGAGATAATCAAGTATCTGCTCGACGGCAATCCGGGCTGTGTAATCTTGGATCCACTCAAAGTTGGTGAGGTTGCTGTTGAGGTTGCAAGAGCGAGGAGGAAGCAGAGAGGCGATGACATCGGCCCGAGACTGACAGAAGAGGAGTTCATGAACTATGCAAAAGCCTGCACGCAGTGCGGAAACTGTACAATTGCCTGTCCGCAGGGAATCAGGATCGGACAGGCAATGAAAGCTGCTAAAGAAGGAGATAAGAGCAAGCTTGAGGAGAGATGGGACATCTGCATTGCATGCGGAAGGTGTGAGCAGGTGTGTCCGAAAGGCATACCGATTATTGATATGCTGAACTATGCCGCATGGGACAGAATTGTTAACGAGAAGGGTAAGATCAGGAGGGGAAGAGGACCTGTTAGGGATTCTGAAATTAGGCAGGTAGGTGCTCCGATCGTGCTCGGAACTATTCCGGGAGTTATAGCACCTATTGGATGCGGAAACTACCCAAACGGGACTGAGGAAGTGTATCTGATCGTCAAAGAATTCGCATCGAGAAATTACATCGTAACGTTGACAGGATGTATGGCTTTCGACGCAGCAATCTACAAGGATGAAGATGGTCTGACAGTTTACGAGAAATTCCACGATAGATTTGATGCCGGAGGTGTCATAAACATAGGAAGCTGTGTCAGCAACGCCCACATTCACGGTGCAGCAATTAAGATCGCAAGAATATTCGCGAAGAGGAACATCAGAGCGAACTACGAGGAGATTGCCGACTACATCCTGAACAGAGTTGGTGCCTGTGGTGTTGCTTGGGGAGCCATGAGCCAGAAGGCTGCATCGATTGCTACCGGTTTCAACAGGCTTGGAATTCCGGCAGTTGTGGGACCGCATGGCAGCAAGTACAGGAGAGCCTTCCTCGGCAGACCTTACAATGATGAAGACTGGATGGTTTATGACGTCAGAAGTGGGGAGAAGGTAAGAATTGAGCCTGCCCCACAGGATCTGCTTGTCGCAGCTGAGACGATTGAGGAGGCAATACCGCTGATGGCGAAGCTCTGCTTCAGACCCAATGATACGGCCCAAGGAAGGGCGATAAAACTGACGCACTACATTGATCTGAGCCTGAAATATCTCAACAGATTGCCCGATGACTGGCACCTGTTCGTAAGAACAGAGGCTGACTTACCGCTGGCGAAGAAGGAGGAGCTGCTCAAGGAGCTTGAAGACAAACACGGCTGGAAGATCGACTGGGAGAAGAAGAAGATCGTTGAGGGACCAATCAGAGGATACCACGCAGGCTTCAACCCGACGAATGTTGAGAGGTTGTTTAAAGAAGGATTTATGACACTGTGAGGTGGTGAAAATGCCAAAGGCTTTCGAGCAGCCGTTTGATGCCGCCAACATACCTGGGCCAAAGATGGCAACTCTGCTTGAGAAGGGTAAGCCGGTGGCAAACATGATAAAGAAGGCCAAGAGACCACTGCTCATCGTTGGGCCAGACATAACGGACGGGATGTTTGAGAGAATCAAGAAGTTCGTTGAGAAAGATAATATCACAGTCGTGGCAACCGGAAGCGCGATAAAGAGGTTCATCGAGGCTGGACTGGAGGACAAAGTGTACTATGCAGTGCTTCACGAGCTGACAAACTTCCTCCTCGATCCGGATTGGTCAGGATTTGATGGAAAGGGCAACTACGACCTCGTATTGATGATAGGAAGCATCTACTACCACGGCTCCCAGATGCTAGCAGCAATAAAGAACTTCGCACCGCACATCAGAGCTTTGACCATTGACCGCTACTATCACCCAAACGCTGCAATGAGCTTCGGAAACCTATGGAAAAAAGAGGAAGAATACTTGAAGTTGCTTGATGAGATCGTTGCAGAACTCTAAATTTTTATTTTACTTTTTCAATTAAATATTTTTGTCACCTTATCCTTATACTCTGGTTTCAGGACGACGAGAGCTATTGGCCTTTCCTGCCATTTTGGATGTTCTGCAGCGATAACACATGCTTCATACACTGCCGGATGCGCCATAAGGTAGTTTTCCAGATCTACGCTGCTTATCCATTCTCCACCACTCTTTATGACATCCTTGACTCTGTCCATCACCTTGACGTAGCCTTCGGGAGTAATGATAGCAACATCGCCACTCTTCCACCATTTGTTTCCACCTCTCTGTCGCTCATCACGACAAAGAACTCGAATTCATGCTGCTGTGCGAGCGTTTCGGCCATTGGAAGGAGGAGGTCATCAACGAACAGAGCCTTTGCTCCGCTGTGCTCAACAACGTAGCTCAAATCGGCTGGTGGAAGTCTTATGTTGAGTTCAAGCAACGCAGCACCCAAACCCGGAACGGAGAAGTAGCTCTCGTAAAAGCGGTGGGTGTTGAAACCCATTATGCCCACAACATCCCCAACCTTAATTCCGAGTTCTTCGAGGGCATTGGCCATTGCACAAATCCGCTCGTAAGCCTTGGCGTAGTTGTGTCTGAACATCCCTGCCATCGTTCTCGATGCTATTTCTCTCTTAGGGTAGATTCTGGCAGTATGCTGGATTATTCTTGTATGTTTAGCTGGTAGTCATCATTCATGGTCGAAGGTATTCCCTTAATCATACTTTCACCTAAACTGACAATGTGATCAAGTAAATAAACCTCTCCAAATTTCAACGGAGCAAAGATTAACCAGATCGTAGAAAGTTAAGCCAAGCTTATGGCTCAAATACTCGATGCAGTTTGCCAAAGCGGCCATAAGCAGAATAAAACCGTTATTACTCTTTTCACTTCTCAAATAATTCCCCTCAAGCTTTAAAATGGATTTGTCCCTTCTGTGCTTCTCCTCAATCCATATTCTCTTCAGGTATTCTTTTATTATGTTCTCTGCT
>JAPDIT010000017.1 GCA_029259455.1 Archaeoglobi archaeon | reverse complement strand
GAGTGGTATAATATAATCACAAAAGACCCCATATGAGTCTTAATTTGGATGAATTAGAGACTCCTTATCAGGCATTTTTGAGAGAGCTCCCACCTGAGAGAGTTTTGGGTTACTGCTGGAGGTGGTTTGATGGTGGGAAATAATTTTAGGAAACTACAACTTCAGTTTGGGAGATAAAATTATAAAAATCTAGTTAACCCTTTTCTCCACATTCTGTCTGCTTCATCAAGCTCTACGCTGAACGTCTTGAAGTTCAGCTTGTCTCCACCGCTGTACCCTATGATTTCCGCCTTGAGTCCCTTCTCTCTGAAAAACTGCACATAGCTCTCTGCATGAGTTTCTGGGACTTCAACAACCCACCTTGTGTTCGACTCTGAAAACAGCTCGATAAAGCTTAACTCCCGCACAGCCTCAAAACCTATGCCCCTTCCGAAGCTCATCTCCGCAATGCATATTGCCACTCCACCCATGCTGACATCATGGCAGGTTTTAACCTCAAACTTTCTGAAGGATTCGAGCATAACGTCGCTGTAAGCCTTAAGCCTTTCAGGGGATGTTTTCGGGACTATATGACATCTCTGCTGCATTATAACTGAATACAGGCTCCCTCCAAACTCCTTTTCAGTTTCACCGACAAGCACCACTGCACCGCTGCCTTTAAAATCACTCGTTATAACTTTCCTGATATCCTCCACTAAACCCACCCCAAGCAGAGAAGGAGTCGGAGCCACAGAACCATAAGGTGTCTCGTTGTAGAAGCTGACATTCCCGCTGACGCACGGAATTTTTGTCCCCTTGGCCATCCACCCTATTGCCTTCACAGCCTCTACGAACTCCCCCATTCTCTCAGGCTTCTCCGGGTTGCCGAAGTTCAGGCAGTCGTTGAAAGAGTGCGGAATGGAATTAACTGCCACAAGGTTTCTCACCATCTCGTCGAAGGAGCTGGCGGAGCCCCAGTAGGGGTCTACCTTGCACATCCACGGATTGACGTCAGCCGTAATCGCAAGCCCCCTGAAAGACTTCGTCGGCTTTATTACCGCCGCATCACCGTGCGTTTCAAAGTTCACTCTGCCCTGTAAGGGCTTCAGAATGGTCGAGGCTCTCACTTCGTGGTCATACTGCCTGACAATCCACTCCTTAAACGCAACATTCGGGTGGGAGAGCATTTTCAAAAAGACCTTTACGTAGTCTTCAGGGGGCCTGACTTCCTCATGAAGCTCCTTTTCCGGCTTTTTCGCAATGTAAGGGCGGCAGTATTCGGGGCCGGCAGTAACGAACTCCGTGTCCATCTCGTAAATTTTGTATCCTTTGTAGTAGATTCTGGTGATCTTTTCCGGAATGACCTTTCCGACCACTGTCGCAGGGACATCCCACTTCTGGAAAATGTAAAGCACCTCATCGATGTGTTCAGGCCTTACAGTTAGCATCATCCTCTCCTGGCTCTCTGAAATCCATATCTCCCAAGGTGCCATTCCCTCCTCCTTCAGCGGAACCTTGTCCAGATAAACCTCTGCTCCGTAGCCAGCGGCCAGAGCCATCTCTCCTATAACGCAGCTCAACCCCCCACCACCCAAGTCTTTCATTCCCGTCAGCAGTCCTTTCTCAACAACCTCAAGGCAGGCGTGGATGAGGGGTTCCTTCATTATCGGATTTCCAAGCTGCACAGCCCCTCTTGCCTCCTCCTCACTCTTCTCGTCAAGCTCGGCTGAGGCAAAAGTTACGCCATGAATACCATCCCTTCCGGTCTTACCACCGGCAAGCACAAAGAGGTCTCCAACTCCACCAGCACGGCTGTGAATAATTTTATCTTTTCTGACTATCCCAACACAGCCTACGTTGACGAGGCAGTTGGTGAGGTAGGAATCGTCGAAGAAAACCATTCCTGCAACTGTCGGAATTCCAACCCTGTTACTGTAGTCCCTTATGCCGGCAACAACACCTTTGAGCAGGTAAAGGGGGTGCTTCGTCCCCTTCGGAAGCCTCTCATAAGGCGTGTCAAGATTTCCGAAAAAGAGGGGGTCGATTAGAGCTACGGGCTGTGCACCCATGCAGAGTACATCTCTTAAAATTCCACCAATTCCTGTCGCAGCTCCACCGTAGGGCTCTATTGCTGAGGGGTGGTTGTGGCTCTCAAAGGCCGTAACGTATGCGTACTCCTCATCGAACTCAACAACCCCCGCATCTTCCTCGATGGCAGAGATGACGTAATCCGCTTTTGAGGCATCGAGAAGGTACTGTCTCAGGTAGTATTTGGAGCTCTTGTAGCAGCAGTGCTCGCTCCAAGCCTGTGCAATGCTCTGAAGCTCAATATCGTATGGATTTCTGCCTTTCTGTCGGAAGTAATCCTTGATTCTCTTCATTTCATCCACGTTCAAAGCCAGTCCTAGTTCCTCACTGATTTTGGCAAGTTGCTCGTCATCAGCCTCCAGAATGAGGATTTCGTAAAGCTCGAAAGGGACGTCAACCTTCCTGTACATGCTCTCACTCTCTCCAGACTATGCTGTACTTCTGAATGACGGGATTTGCGAGTAGTTTTTCACACATCTCTTTGATTTCTCTTTCCGCATCTTCTTTGCTCCTCGATTCGATGTCTATGCGAAAGACCTTCACGGTTGAAACCTTCTTAACCCTCTTAAAACCGAGCAGCCTGAGAGCTTTGAGCGTTGCCTCACCTTCCGGATCAGCAACACCATCCTTCAGCTCGATGTAAACGTCGGCAATCATAGTGGTTTTTTCACACCTGACTTTAAAAATCAAGCGATGTCGTGAGGATGGCAGGGTTGTTTAACATAAGCTTTATTTCCTCTTTTTTCAATAAAACCGCTATGATTCTGATAAGAAATGCCAAGCTTCTCACGCCCAGAGGAGTGGTTGAGGAAGACCTCTTAATTGAAAACGGTAGAATAGTCTCGATCGGTGGTGGAAAGGATAAAAGTGACGTCGTGATTGATGGCAGCAGGAAGGCTGTGATTCCAGGCTTCTTCAACACCCACACACATGCTGCGATGACTTTGTTCAGAAGCTACGCAGATGATATGGTTCTTCATGAGTGGCTGGAGAAGAGAATCTGGCCGCTCGAAGCGATGCTTGACGCTGATGCAGTTTACTGGGGGACTAAGCTTGCATGCGTGGAGATGCTGAAGAGCGGGACTGTTTTCTTCAACGACATGTACTTTTTCCCTGAAGCCGTTGCAAAGGCTGTTGAAGAGTGCGGGATTAGAGCATGCATCTCTGCAGCATTCTTTGACTTCTTCAATCCTGACCTGTTGGAGGAGAATTTAAAGAATGCTGTAAAAACGCTGAAAGACATAGAAAAGTACGACGTTTTGAGGGCGATTGGCCCGCATGCAGTCTATACCGTCAGTCTTGATGGATTAAAAAGGGCTGCTGAAATTGCAGAGGAGATGGACATCTTTATCCACTTCCATCTGGCTGAGACGGAAAGAGAGGTGCTTGACTTCAAAAAGCAGCATGGAAAGCTGATTGTTCAGGCGTTGGACGAGATTGGGTTTTTGAGCAAGAGGCTAATAGCAGCTCACAGCGTGTGGCTTGAGGATGCCGAAATAGAGCTTCTGGCGAAGAGAGGGGTCAGTGTTTCCCACTGCCCTACAAGCAACATGAAGTTATGTGTTGGAAAGGCCATTAACTACGAAAAAATGAGGCAGGAAGGGGTTAACTTCACCATTGGAACCGATGGAGCTGCGAGCAACAACAACCTCGACATGCTTGAAGAGATGAAGTTCGCTGCATTACTGCAGAAATTCTACTACGACAACCCCACTCTGATGAGAGCTAAAGAGGCTTTTGAGGCTGCAACGGTGAATGGAGCTAAGGCTTTCGGGATAAAGTCCGGGTTGATTGAGGAAGGCTATGAGGCTGATGTTGTGCTTGTAGACTTAACGAGACCATTCATGCAGCCGGAGCACAGTTTAATTGCCAACCTCGTCTATGCGGCCTCATCTGGCTGTGTAGACACGGTGATAGTTAAAGGAGAGGTCGTGGTGGAGAATGGTATGATGGTGAAGGAGGACGAAGCTGAAATAATAAAAAAGGCAGGAAAGGTTGTGGAAAAGCTCACAGGTTCAGAAGAACAGTCCAGCTGATGTACCAGCTTGAGAAGGTCAGGAATGCTATTCCGGCCCAGTCCTTGCCTTCAAGCTCCACCCTCATTTTTGGAAGAATGAACTTCTGAACGTAGATGAGAAATACCAGAATTATTATCCCGAACGCATCTCTCTGCCTGAACTCGCCTGTAGCGAGGAAAGACAGAAATCCTGCGATAATGCCACAGATAATTGGGGTTAGAGTCCTCTTCATCTCCCTCGCCAGATTGTATTCTTTCTGCTTTTTCACTGGTTCCTTTTTATCGGTTTCCTGAGGTTTCCTCTTCTCCCCTTTCCTCTTTTTTGCCATGTTCTCACCTGAACGAAGGTCTGAGGGACAGCAGCCTTGGTAGCGGGAGGGGCATAAATGGTTTGCCCTCACACTCAGCCTTTATTCTTGCAGCAAGTTCCTCAACACCCATTTCCACCCTCTTCTGCTCCTTTTGCGTTGATTCAGCCCTAACAGTGACCGCAAGCTTTCCGCTCTCGACTTCCCTCTCCCCCACCACTGCTATGTAAGGAATCCACTCCGTGTGGGCATCCCTCATCTTCTTGCCAAGCGTTTCGTTTCTGTCGTCGACATCAACCCTGATTCCCTTTCCGGCAATCTCATCAGCAATTTTAATTGCCGCATCAACGAACTTCTCGCTTACGGGAATAATTCTGACCTGAGTTGGGCTGAGCCAGACGGGGAGCATTGGCAGTTTTCCTTCATCAAGCATGTACTTAGCCTTCTCAAGCAGCGCGTACATCACTCTCTCAACAGCACCGCTGACGGAGCAGTGAAGAATGTAGGGGTGTTTTTCATTTCCGTCAGAGTCAACGTAGGTTATCCCGTACCTCTCAGCGTTCTCGACATCAATCTGCACAGTTGAGAGGGCTGAGGCTTTGTCAAGTGCATCGACAAAGTTGAACTCAAACTTGAGGACGAAGTAGAAAAAGCGGTGATCCCACATCTCGATGAGGATTGGTTTTTTCAGCACATCAACGAGGCTGTGCACGAACTCCTTATTTTCCTCATAGAAATCCTTCGTCACCCTCACAGCAACCTCGTAGTCATCAGGCTCAAGGCCAATCTCTTTCAAAACCTCCACGGAAAGCCTGTACTGGTTGAAGAACTCCTCCATCGCCTGCTCCATATCTTTTGCAACAGTGTGCATATCGGGCATCGTGAATGCCCTCAGCCTCCTCAAACCCACAAGCTCCCCTCTCTGCTCCTTCCTGAAGGAATAGCGGGTTAGCTCGTAAATTTTGAGGGGAAGATTTCTGTAGGTTATCGTCGAGTTTGAGAGCATCAAAAACTGGCCGAAGCATGCGGCAAATCGCAGAAAGAACTCCCTCTTATCTCCCTTTATTATGTACTGCCTC
>JAPDIT010000071.1 GCA_029259455.1 Archaeoglobi archaeon | reverse complement strand
CAGTTCTTCTTTTCAACTTTGATTATCAGAAAATCCCCATCATCGCTTAAATTAAGCTCAGCTACCTCTTCAACGTAAAAATCACTCGCATCAGCCTTTATTTCTCCCCCCATTCCGGGAGTTGAGGTTATGTAGCATTCGATTCCTACTTTCTTTTCCACGTAACCAAGTGACTTAACTGCTTTATATTTTGTTCGTTGTTTAAAAATAATTTCACTCATTTTAGAGAATTCTAAAGGAAAATCTTAGATTAGATTTATTTGGTTCTAAACTAGACTCTTTAAATCAAAAAACAGAAACAATTAACCTTACAGCCTGATTCTCACAGAAGAGATCTGCCAGAAAATATAAAATGGATCGTGGAGAGATCTGATTTATGACGCTGCTGGAAGAGTTGAAAGGAATTTATTCCAAAAAGGGCGGAGAGTTAAAGCCTTTCGAGAAGTTTGAGGGTGAAGTGAAGGAGGGATACAGGATAGAGTATGAGAAGACACTGAATGAAATCGACTTAGCATTCTTCGGGCTTGCGTCGGGTGATTTGAATCTGGTGCATTTTGATGAAGAGTTTGCGAGCAAAACGAAATTTGGCGGAAGAGTTGTTCACGGAATGCTCACCACAAGCCTTGTTTCTGCGGCAGTTGCAAGAATGCCCGGCACAATTGTTCTGCTTGAGCAGAGTTTTCGATACATTTTTCCAGTAAGGATTGGAGACACAGTGAGGGTGGAGGGTGTAGTCACAGAGGTAATTAAGAACCGCTGTAAAGTCGACGTGAAGTGTTTTGTTGACGACAGAGTTGTCGCGGAGGGATGGGTGAGAGTTCTTATCTGGTAATTAAGAGTTTTCAATAGTCTCCTATTTGCAAACATCCCCGAGTAGATTAGAGAATCAGCTAGAAATAGAATACCTGAGAAAAGTGCTAGAGACAATCGGAAAAGTTATATCTGCGCTCAGAAAACTAATAACATGCATATAGATGAATATTTTCGCAGCTTACATGACGAAAGAGCGGAAATTAGAGAAGCAGTTATCCACTTTGAGCTGTATAGGTTACTGATGAACTTCATAAACCTTTAGCGGTCAGACTAAACTAACAAGCTATGAGATACGCTGAAACACTTCAAGCGCCTTACTATGCCGTTACTGATGGTTTTAGCTTAATATTGTTCAAAAGTCAGAAGAGGAGATTGAAATAAGACTGATGAAACCGTGATCGAGAAATTTTCTAAGAACGTTAGGGAATATCACATAGGAAAAAGAGATGGATTAGACTTGCCTGCTGCAAAAAGTCTGATGACATAGTTAAGAAAATCGATGAAATGCTAACACTCTCCTCGCGATTTATAAAGAAGTGTCAAACTGAAGGATTGAATGTTCGATGTGTACCCGGTAGGGCATACTTGAATTATCATCTTGATATAAACCCCTCATGGTGTCTTCAGGTTAGGCATAATTCCCGGCGTTAAAGAGATTTCACCGTACTTATAGACTTCGACGAACTCAGAGCAGTGCTGGGTGATAAATTCACAGAGTGTGTAACAATCTATCTAAAATTCTTGGCTTTGAATGGGTTTAGAGAGGTCGTCTAAAAAATTTACTTTGGAAGATATATCAAAATATTGCTGCAGAAGAACCCAGTTGCTAGAAATCAGGAGGAGACTGAAAGATTGGATTCTTGAAGTTAGGTGAGTAAAATTTATTTGTTATTTATCTCTTGAAAAGCTATCAAACGTTAGACCCCCTATATTCAAGGACAATAGACTCCTCGACCTGTCTTTCTGGAACATCCCAGTATTTTCTTAGCAACTCTCTGTTATTTCCGAGATTTAAGAATCCGTTCTTTTCGTAAAGGCGGATTGCCCACTCTGCGGCTTTCCAAGTCCCAACGTAAATTTTCGGTGTTGGAGATTTCAAAATTCCGAATCTTAGTAGTTCGGTTCCAATACCTCTCCGCTGGAATTCAGGTAGCACGTACAGATGCCGGATTAAAAACACGTCGTAGTTCGATAGATACTGAAGTTCCACAACGCCAACAAGTTTATCCCTAACATAGTATCCGTAAAACTGCATCTTTCGCATCTCCTCCTCAAGTTCGCTTAATGGCATATAGGGCTCGGAGTAGCAATCATCAGGAATCCTGTTCTTGTACTTCTTGGCAGCCTCATTGATAACCCTGAACATTTCCATTTTGTTCTCGTCCGATAACTTTGTGACTTCAGCCTTCCCCATATTGGCAATTTATGTCGTTTTACCTGTTATATCCCTTACGAAAATATTACCCAAAGCCAGTAAAGGCTACATACAGAAACCCCTAGAAAAGGGGGTGGAACACAACCCGTTCGCCAAGCGTTACCGGAAGGAGATGAGAAGAGTTGCCCTAGTCTACCCAAACAGATACGTGGGGGGGATAGCCAACATTGGTCTGCAGTACATCTACGCCAGAATCAACGAGAGTGATGCAATATGCGAGCGCTTTTACGCTGATACATTCGACGGTTTGAGGAGTGTTGAGTCAGCCACACCCCTTTCAGAGTTTGATGTTGCATTTTTCAGTCTCCAGTATGAGATGGATTACTTTAAAGCCGTTGAAATTTTGAAGAAAAGCGGGTTTGTGGGGCTGAAGATTGCAGGCGGACCGTGTGTCATGGAGAACCCTCTGCCGCTTTTGGACTACTTCGACGCGTTTTTCATTGGCGAGGTAGAGGGTTATGTGGAAGACTTGATAACAGCAAAAGCACCTGAGGAGCTGTCCGGAATTCCAGGCATTTATACCGGGAAGGAGGAGAAAGTGAGGAGGGTTTATGCCAAGCTCAGCAAGCACATGGACAGAGAAATAATTGGCGAGGGAGCTTACGGCAGGTGCTTTCTGCTTGAAATTGGCAGAGGATGCATCAGAAGGTGCAGGTTCTGCATCGTCAGGCAGATATACTTCCCGCCAAGGTGGAGGAGGAGGAACCATCTTCCAGAGGTGGAGGAGAAAAAGGTGGCAATCATCGCCCCCTCACCCTCAGACCATCCTGAATTCAAGGAAATTGTGCAGCAGTACGTTGAGGAAGGTAAGGAAGTTTCTCCATCTTCTGTGAGGGCAGACACGCTTGACGAGGAGCTTGCGGATTTGCTGAAAAGGGCTGGAGTCAGAACGCTCACAATTGCCCCTGAAACCGCTTCCGAGAAGCTGCAGGAGGTAATAAACAAAGAGATTGGGGAGGAAGATGTGATTGGGGCTGCAGAGCTTGCTTCAACGCGATTCGAGAAAGTCAAGCTTTACTACATGGTGGGTTTGCCCGGAGAAGAGATGGAAGATGTTAAAGCAATTGTAAAGCAGGCTTTGAGAGTTAAAAGCCTCGTCAGAAGGGTTGAGATCTCAGTCAACCCACTCGTTCCAAAGCCCCACACCCCTCTTCAGTGGATTGCATTCGGTGGGGATGAGAACCTTAAGGATGGGCTGAGTGAGCTCAAGAAAAAGCTCGATTACCTGAGAAAGGAGACAAAAAAGGCGGGGATAGAAGCAGACATATCGGGCTTCAGGAAGTTTGCCGTTCAGACCATACTATCGAGAGGAGACAGAAAAGTTGCAGCAATGCTTGAAGGTGCCAGCTACAGAAAGTTTGAGAAGTATTTAGAGCCAATCGACCCAGAATTGGAATTACCGTGGGATTTCATCGACCACGGATACAGGAAAAGTACGCTTTTGAAGGAGTACGACAAAATAAAGAAAATTCTTTAATCGCCATATCTACTTCAGCCAATGAAGATTGCCATATCGGGCAAGGGAGGCGTAGGAAAAACAACTCTTGCAGCGGTTCTCGCTCACCTCTTTGCGAGAGACGGTTACAGAGTCACCGCAATAGACTGTGATGCGGACATCAACCTTCCATCTGCGCTCGGCTTGAAAGAAAAACCAAAACCGCTCTCTGAACTGCATGAAATCATAGAGCAGAGAGTTGTAGGGCCGATGGGGATGTACAAGCTCAATCCGAAGGTTGACGACGTTTTTGAAGAGTATTCCGTTTACAACGAGGATGGTGTCAGAGTCCTCGTTCTCGGAACGATTGAAAAAGGTGGAGAGGGTTGCTTCTGCCCAGAAAACGCCTTTTTGAGGGCGATACTGAGGCATGCCATATTCAAGAGGAGGGACGTGTTGATTCTGGACATGGAGGCAGGAATTGAGCACCTCGGAAGGGGAACGGCAAGAGGTGTGGATTTGCTTATTGCAGTGATAGAGCCTGGAACGAGGGCTGTTGAGACGCTTGACAGAATCAGAAAGCTCGGAATGGACATTGGTATAGAAAGAATTGCAGTTGTGGTAAACAAGTTCATTGAGTCTGAGAGAGCGAGAGAGCTGATTTCCGGTATAGATTATCCAATTCTGGGCATTATCCCGTACAACCAGTGTTTCATAACAGCTGATCTTGAAAATATTCCGCCATATAAGGTCTGCGATCTGAAGCCTTTTGAGGAGATAAAAAGGAAGATTGAGGAGCTCGTTCAATGAAGCTCGGTGTGGTGACGAGAAAGGGAAAAAGGCAGGAAGATATCAGGATGTTCTCGCAGTTCTTCGAGGTTAAGGTTTATGAGATACCCGAGAATCTTCCTGAGCTGATAGATGAGCCCGATAAAGTTCTGAGGTTGCCAGAAGATTTTGACGTGGACATGATTGTATCGTTTGCCGCACACCCTGACATAAACCTTGAGCTGATAAAGCAGGCTGCTGAGAAAGGTATTAGGCTTATCGTTGTGTCAGGAGGGGCCAAGGGAGGAGCTTACAAGCAGCTTAAGGAGGAGGGCGAGAGGAGAGGAGTCAAAGTTGTGTGGGAGGAGATATGCTGTGCCACGCCAAAGGTGGAAGATGAGAGAGTCAAGAAGTTCTTTGAACACTTCGGCTCTCCAGAGATGGAAGTTGTTGTTGAGAATGGCAGGATAAAGGATGCAAGAGTTAAGAGGAGCGCCTTCTGTGGTGCTACATACTTTGTGGCTGAGAAGATTAAAGGGCTGAGCATCAAAGAAGCGCCGACAAAAGCAGGATACTACACCCAGATTTTTCCCTGTTTAGCTTCGAGAGGGCATGAGGGTGGAATACACAGAGCTGCAAGGGCGCACAAGAGGGCGGTTGAGAGGGCAATTGAGGAGGCTTTGAAAGCTGACGATTGATTTTTGTTTTTGACTCCCAATTGAGGTGAGTCCATTTATGGTTAAGTGCATAACATCTTAAACTTATCACCCAAGAACTTCTCAATCCACCTTTTTGCAAAGGATATTGATTCTGTCAGCTTTTTGAAAGCTTTAGCAATTGTCTCCTTCAATTCTTCAACATTTAGCGGAGATTTCTCCGAAATAATTTAACGCTCTTCCAAACGTTCTCAATTGGATTCAGGTCGGGAGAGTGAGGAGGAGGTAAACCAGCGAAATGTTCAGTTTCTCTGCCTCTCTCACTTGGCATGATGCGTCCTGAAATTGTCCAAAATTACCACAATTCTTTTCAGGATTAGCGTCTCTGATCTTCCTGAGAAAAGATATGAAATCTTCAGCTCTGTTACTTTCTGAAAACTCTATTACGCTCTCTCCGTTCAAGCTGTAGAATCCTGAAACCCTAACTTTGACGTGGGTAGCGACTCTCTTAACAGGCTTTCCAAAACTCCATAATCTTGCTGTATTTGCGTTAGCTTCGAC
>JAPDIT010000078.1 GCA_029259455.1 Archaeoglobi archaeon | reverse complement strand
ATAGTATTCTATGATGCAGTCGTCATAGTTCTCTTTCTTTTTGAACATACCTTTTGCTTTTTCTGATACAACTTTAGCAAAGTTTAAGGCTACAGTCCAGAATTCGTCTTCTGTCATCTCTCCTTTGTTAACTTTGTTATTTCTCAGTTACACTTTGCTGGAAATGAAAGACAAAAATATGGGTAGTTTGCTCTTTTAATTTTATTGAGGATTTGGAAGAAAGTGACCCTAAAAACTTATCTAATTTGAAATAGATCTAAATGCATGATTGTGTCAATACTCGGGGCAGGTGCGATGGGTTCCGCTCTCTCCGTACCGCTTGTTGATAACGACAATGAAGTGCGAATCTGGGGGACTGAGTTTGATAGGGATATTCTAAACTTGATTACAACTGGTAAGGAGCATCCGAGGCTCGGTGTCAGGCTTGAGGGTGTTAAGTTCTTCTGGCCTGAACAGCTTGAGGAATGTCTTGATAATTCTGAAGTTATTTTGCTGGGAGTCAGTACAGAAGGTATCATTCCCGTAATGAACAAAATTCTTCCCTATCTCGAAGACCAGTATCTGATTCTGATTTCGAAAGGTCTTATCGAATTTGATGGAGACATCCTGACAGTTCCTGAAGCTGTCTGGAGGCTGAAGAAGGATTTGAGGGGAAAGACGGTTGCAATAACTGGCCCCTCGATTGCAAGGGAAGTAGCAAAGCGCATGCCCACTAAGGTAGTCTTCAGCAGCGTGAACATTGATGCTGCAAAGGAAATGGAGAAAATCTTCGAGACGAAACATTACGGTATTGAAGTTTCTACAGATATAATTGGTACAGAGATTACCTCTGCTCTGAAGAACGTTTATTCGATAGCGATTTCGTGGATAAGGGGATACGAGAGTGTTCACAACGTTGAAATGAGTAACGCAAAGGGTGTTATAGCAACTAAGGCTATTAACGAGATTGCCTCCTTTATTCACCTCCTTGGTGGAGACAGAATGACGGCCTTCGGCCTATCAGGTTTTGGAGACTTAATAGCAACTTTCAGGGGAGGAAGGAATGGGATGCTTGGAGAGTTGCTCGGGAAAGGTTATACAGCTGAGCAGGCGCTTGAGGAGCTGAAAAGGAGAGGTGTAGGAGTAATAGAGGGCTACGGGACGACTCTTATGGCCTACAAGCTCCTGAGAAAACTGGAGTCGGAGGGCAAAACCGATAAGGAGCAGTTTCCGCTTCTGAAGAACATCTATCAGGTTCTGTACGAGGGCAAAACCATTCCGGCTGTGCTTGAGGAGCTGATTGTAGGATAGCTTTATATCTTTTCCAACCGATACGAATTATGGAAAGCCACGTAAAATGGGGGCTGGGTTTTATTGTGGTTGGAGTTTTTCTTGAGATTACTCTGCCTTTCCTCCTTTTCTTGGATACCGCCCTAATAGCTATAGGAATTGCTCTCATCCTTTTTGGTGGAAGGGACAAGAAGGTGGTGGAGGTGAGAGAATGATTGTTACGACCACGGAATTCGTTCTGGGTTATGAAGAGGTTCTTGGAGTCGTTTTCGGAAACACAGTGGGGACAAAGCACCTTGGAAAGGATATTCTTGCCAATTTGAAAAATTTGTCGGAGGAGAAATTGAGGAATAACCGAAATGCTCAGAGACGCCAGAATAAAAGCTTTGAACAGAATGGTGAATGAGGCGAAGAGGCTTGGTGCTGATGCAGTCGTTAATGTCAGGTTTACCACATCACAGACAATGGCTGGAGCGGCAGAGTTGCTTGCCTATGGGGCTGCTGTAAAATTAAGGGCGGTGGAGAGTAGATGATAGAGAAGGCAGTCGAGGAGATAAAATCAGCCGGAGTAAAAATCTCAACGAACATAGAAGACAGAATAGCCTACTGCAAGGACTACAACCCTCTCCATCTCCCCAAGCTTCTGAAAAAAGAACTCCCCGCTTTACCGCAAGCTATAGCATTCCCGAAAACGACAGAAGAAGTGTCAAGAATCCTTCAGGTTGCAAATGCTTACGGAGTTCCCGTCTATGTTTTTGGAGGGGGGAGTGGTGTTATCGATGCCGCTACACCTTATGATGGAGGGATAGCGGTTTCAACTCTCGGTCTTGATTTCGTGGATGTTGACGAAGAGAACATGCTCGTCAGAGCGGGAGCAGGGGTTGTTGGAGGGAGATTGGAGAAAGTTCTCAACCATCGCGGCTTTACGCTCCGCCACTCTCCCCAAAGCCTTTACTGCTCCACTGTCGGAGGATGGGTTGCCACAGCGGCAAGCGGGCAGTTCTCAACAGGCTACGGGAACATTGAGAACCTACTTATCTCACTGACTGCAGTGCTTCCAGACGGAGAGGTTGTTGTTGAAAGGGCGACTCCAAGAAGGGCGGGGCCGGACTTAAAGCGAATTTTTGTGGGGAGTGAAGGATTGCTTGGCGTTGTGACTGAGGCCGTGATGAAGATCTTTCCTCTGCCGGAGGAGTTTCTAACGCTATCGGTAGAGTATGAAAGTATAGGAGATGCGGTAAGGGACGCAAAAGCACTCATGCAGCTCAAACCTGCCCTTATGAGGATTTTTGATGACGAGGAGAGCCTGAGGTACTTTGACTCGGAATCATTCACACTCATTGCGGTTTTTGAAGGAAAAAGTGCTTCTGCAAAACTGAAAGAGGCCAAAGAAATGGTGAGCGGAGAGGTGGCGGATGGAAGGGCGGAAAAGTGGCTTGAAAAGAGGTTTGATGTGTCGGATATAAGCAGAATCGTCCCTCTCGGATTCATTTTCGACACCATAGAGGTTGCCTGCTTCTGGAGAGACGCTGAAAAAGTATACACGGAGGTTTTAAAGGCGATTAGAGGTGTTGAAGGGACTGTAACTGCCTCAGCCCACGCTTCCCACTTCTACGAGAGCGGGTTGTGCTTCTACTTCACCTTTGCTGGGTTGCCAGCAGATATTGAAAGTTACTACGAGGAGGTATGGAGGAAAGCCGTTGAGACCTCATTAAGGAACGGGGGAAACCTCACGCACCACCACGGCGTGGGGAGGTTGAGGAAGAGATGGCTCTCTGCCGAGATTGGAGGCTACTATCCTCTTCTCCGGGACTTAAAGAGTATTCTTGACAGGAGAAACATTTTGAACAGGGGGGTGATGCTGTGATAAATCCAAAAGTAATCTCAAGAATTCTCGCCAACACCGACTTGAAGACGAAAATGAGGCTTGCAAAAGTTGTACCGAAGCTCGGAAAGGCAGATGAGGTTACGAGGTGCATGCTCTGCCCTAACATGTGCCTCTATGTGTGTCCTGTTTTTGACGCTGAGAGAAGGCTTACAGTCTCACCTTCTGTAAAGGCAAGGCTCGCATACCTCGGTGAGACGGATGATGCAATTTACCACTGCCTTCCGTGTGACGCCTGCAAGAATGCGTGTCCAATGGATATTAGCGTGAACGACAACTTGAGAACCTTCAGGGGAGGAGAGGTTGCCCTTAGAGCAATTGAGAGGTTTGAGAAATCGATAAAAGTTAAAATTGAGGAAAGAGAAGGGAGAATTCTTTACTTCCCCGGCTGCCGAACTTTTGAAAGCAACCTTTTCGATAAAACTGTCGAGGTTCTGGAGAAGCTTGGTATTGAGTTTGCCTTAACAAGCGTGGACTGCTGCGGAATGCCTTACTACGAGCTTGGTCTGGTTGATAAATTTAGAGAGAAAATTTCGAAGCTAAGGCAGGTGGCATCAAAGTACGAGGGTGTTATCAGCAACTGTCCGCACTGCGTTCACGTGATGAGGGAAAACGGTATCAAGGCTGCCCACATTCTTGCTGTTCTAAAGCCCGTCAAGATTGGAGGGGATGTATCCTACCACGATCCGTGCATTCTGGCAAGGAAGCTTGATGTGGTGGAAGAGCCAAGAAAACTGCTTGCAGAGATGGGTTTTGAAGTTCACGAGCCAGCTTTCAGCGGAAAAGATACACACTGCTGTGGTTATGGTGGAGTTTACAGATACATCGCTCCCGATATGGCCAAGAAGGTTGCTGAGAGGAGAAGAGAGCATTTTGACTATGAAATCGTCACTGCCTGCCCCTCCTGTAAGATGGCTCTGAAGGGAAAGGATATTGTAGAGCTGATGGCTGATGCCCTATGATAGGGGTAATTGATGCCGGAACAACAACAATAAAGCTTGCCGTTTACGATGAGGACAGACTGGTGGCTCTGAAAAAAGAACCTGTTGTCAAGCACAACCCCAAGCCGGGCTGGGTTGAAATTGATGCTGAAGACTTGGCGAGGAAATGCCGGAGGTTTGCAGACATCGCTATTGGTGAGTACAACGTTGAGGCCATTGCCATCACCAACCAGAGAACTACAGCAGTCCTGTGGGATGGCAAGACCGGCAAACCCATCTTCAACGCACTGGGATGGCAGAATATGAGGGGCAATGCCTTGGCGGAAGAGATGAACAGAAATTCGACCATAAGAATGGCGAGAACAGCAGGGATGATTGCGAGAGGTATTGTAAAATTACTTCCGACACTGAAGAGCAAAAGGAGGGTGAAGTGGCTTTTAACGCTCTCCCGCCTCTCCGTCCAGCCAAACCACACCAGCGTAAAGCTCTGCTGGATGCTCAGAGAGCTTGGAGATAAGAGGGAGAGGTACGATTTGAAAGCTGGAACTGTGGATAGCTGGATTGTCTACAGGCTTACCGGAGAGCATTTAACCGACTACTCCAATGCAGCAGCTACAGGCCTTTATGACTCCTACTATCTGAGATGGAGTGAGCCGATTCTCGAAATTGTTGGGGCTGATGAGGAGATTCTCCCAAGAACTCTGGAAAGTGACAGAATCTTTGGTGAGTACAGGAATGTGCCAGTAACTGGAGTAATTGCAGATCAGTCCGCATCCCTTTACGCACTCAGATGCTGGGAAAAAGGAGACCTGAAGGCAACAAACGGAACGGGGACGTTCGTTGACCTGAATGTCGGTGAGGAACCGGAAGCATCTCCCGGAGGTTTGCTCCCGCTAATTGCATGGAAGCTCAAATCCGAGATACGATACATGATGGAGGGGATGCTCTTCTACAGCGGTTCTGCTGTGGAGAAACTGAAGGAAATCGGTATCTACGATGACGTGACGAAAACATCCGAGATGGCTTTCAGATCAAAGAACGATGACTTGCTGCTGATCCCCTCCTTCACAGGACTTGCAACACCACACTACGTCTCAATCCCCGGACTTCTTTACGGTATATCAAATGCCATGACGAGAGAAGATATTGTCAAGGCTCTTCTCGAATCCCTCGCCTTCAGAGTTGCGGAGATTGTTGATATAATGAAAAAGGAGTTTCCGGTGGAGCTGAAAAGGATTAGATGCGATGGGGAGATGTCATCCAACGACTTTTTCCTGCAGAGAATAGCAGATGTGACCGGAATTCCTGTGGAGAGGGGAGCGATACTTTCCGGAACATCGTTTGGAGCTCATCTCCTTGCTGGGAGGGCAATTGGAAAGTGGAAGAGAGACTTCTGCATGCCATTCAGTGGCATTTTTGAGAGAAGGGAAGATATCAGGGCTAAATATCAGAGGTGGAAGAGATTGCTGAATATTGCCATGAAAATAAAACTTTAGTTAACGGAGTGTGTTTAATATCCCACTTCCTTTATTCTAATTCTTAACAAAATTCTCAGTGCGTAGCATGCAACTCTGATAAGCAGCCTTGTTACAGCCGTTTCAATCAGAGAGCAAGGAATTTTATCTCCGA
>JAPDIT010000082.1 GCA_029259455.1 Archaeoglobi archaeon | reverse complement strand
CTGGAAGCTTTCTCAGTCTCTCCTTGACAGTTTCTCTCCTTCTTTCCCATTCAGCATATGGATACCTATCCTTACTTTCCCGTCTTATGTCCTCAATTACTTCATCCATAACATCCAGAAGTTCCCTAACAAACTTCCCTGTTACTCTGAAGCCAAGATTCATGCTAAGAATTCAACCAAAAAGTATTTAAGTATTTCTGTGGATATACTAAACATGAGAAGGGTTGAGGTGAAAAAAGGTGATTTTGTGTTGAAGGAAGAAGTTGAAGTTGTTTTTGAGAAGAAAGTCACACCCTTTGGCAATTCAGCCAAGGTTGATGTTCCAAAGAGGTATATCGGGTGGAGAGCTTATGTGATCGTTGTAAGGGATTAGGAGAATTTTGTCCCAAACCTCACGGATATGACTGCTTGATAAAACTTGGAAAAGAGTTAAATTAACCTTTTCGATATATTTTTTGAGGTGAGTTAGATGGGTGAAAAAGTTAGAGATAGAGAACATCATGAGAGGCTCTTCAAAGCCTCAATGAGTCCGATAAGAAGGCAAATTGTCGCTGCTATAGGTGTTCAGGGCAAGACGAGAGAGGAATTGAAAAAGGAACTTGAACTTTCCGACTTCCAGTTCAAGTTCAATTTGGACTGGCTTATCAAGGAGGGCTTTGTAAAAGAAGAGGGTGGAAAACTTAAGCTTACAGATGACGGTATTGAGCTGCTTGAAGCAGGCTAAGTGACTATCTCCCCCAATCTTTGCAGTTCCATTGCCTTTTTTATTTCCATCATTGTCAAGTCTAATGGATCTTCGATTCTCACTCCGTGCTTCAGCGAGAGGTTCCTCATTTCCGGCGAAGTGGGGCCTATGGCAGGATCTCCTGGAACTCTGAATGAGACATCAAAAATCACGAACTCCAGCTTTGTTTCATCCTCAGGAGAGTACGCCATCGCCCCCTGAAGACCAAACAACCCTATTAATCCAGGCGGAAATTCCGCTTTGCAAGCCTCTATAAACTTCTCAGCAGCCTCGTAGACCTCCTGCTGCTTGCTTTCCCTCATGGTTACTCCAAAGTGCCCTATCTCTTCATTCTTTACGGGAACATTTATCTTGAGCTGATCCTTTGCCGGAAGGTTCAGAAATCCCTGCAGGTTGACCTGCCTTCTGTCACTAAACCCAACAAAGTCGAAGTTTCCGAAGACGTCTTTCAATGCGTAGCTGTGGAAGTTGGCGTTGAACCTCGCTCCAAGAACATACTCTTCAATCCTTGCTTTTTTGAGCCCTTCCTCGTCAATTACTCCTTCCTTCAGCAGTCTTTCAGCCTGCTGGTAGTAGTCTTCAGGCGAGACTGCATAGAAAAAGGCCCTTTCAAGGGGATTTTTCGCCTGCTGAACCTTCACCACGACAAGCCTGTCAATTTCCTCCGGAGATTTGAACTCCTTTGGATACCTCAAACCGGCTTTTTCCAGCAAGTAGTACTGGTTTTTTGGATAGTTTCTTTCCTCAGCTCTGAGCATGAGCCTGTTTCCGTAAATCGGAACTTCAAATTCGTTCTCAATACCGTCATATCCGACATAGACAGCAAAACTCCTGTTGGGTATGAAAATCGTGTTGAGTTCGAGAAGTTTATTCTGAATTTCTCTGTTGAGCATATCCTTGAACTTTTCAACCATTATTATCTCATCGTAGAGGTGCCTGTTGTACTTGGTGTAGAGCTTGTCTCTTCCCTTTTGCACGACAATTGCTGTTTTAAATCCCCAAGCCTTTGCAGCCATCCCAATTTCCTTGGCTGAATGGGAGCCGAAAATTCCTATTGTGACATCTTCGTAACTTTCAGCTATCTTCTGCGGATTCATAACTCAGGTTGTCTCGCACTTAAAAAAATTGATTGATTTCTACATCTACAACCTACAACGTAAACCTTTTTAATCCCTTGTGGTAAAAAGGCCCTGAGGGCTCGTAGCTCAGCGGGAGAGCGCCGCCTTTGCGAGGCGGAGGCCGCGGGTTCAAATCCCGCCGAGTCCATGTTTTCCTTTACCATTGCTTTAACGTCAAGCCACCTCTTATGGGAAAAATGTTAAAAATACTCAAGAAAGAGTTTAAACGATGAAAGGAGCTGTAGGTAGGATTTACGGCGAAGCTTCACCGTTTGAGTTCAACTTTGTAATTTTCAACCAGAAGCAGGTGAAAAGAGGAGATTATGTTAAGGTATGGAACGATGTTGATGGCTGGGTTGTTGCTTACGTGGAGAGTATCATTGCAAAATCTAACGTCAGAAGCAAGGAAATTAAGGAGATTTCAAACGGCTCAAAGGAGGTTTTTATCGGAAAAGCTATTGTTCTTGGGAAGAGAGAGGACGGAAGATTGAAGGTTCCAAGAAGTCCGTTCGTTCCGGGAGAGAATGTTTTCCTTGCTGAGGAGAAGCTTATTGCCGAGGTTCTCGGGTTGAGTGAAGATGGAGTTTATATCGGTCTTCTCGGCGATACGGGGGTTAAGGTTAAGCTTGACCCCAACAGTCTTGTTCAGAAGCATGTATGTATTCTTGCAAAAACTGGAAGTGGGAAGAGCTACACTGCGGGTGTGATTATAGAAGAGTTGCTTGATCAAAACGTTCCACTGCTAATTATCGACCCCCATGGCGAGTACAACTCGATGAAGTATCCAAACGATAACATAGACAGTGATTTCGGAGTTAAGCCGAAGGGTTACAAGGATCAGATAAGAGCACTCGTACCTCCAATATCACCCTTCGCAGATAGAGCTGACGGCCTCCTTGTGCTTGATGGCGTAAATCTGACTGCAGAAGAACTCATCGAGCTGACGGGTTTGAAAAATCCTACTGCTCAGGCTTTGCTCTATCAGGCGCTGAAGGAGCTGAAGGATGAAGACTACACGATTAGGGATATTATGGATGAAGTTGAGAGCATAAAGCACAACGGAAAGTGGACTCTTCTTGGAGCTCTGGCAAAGGTAGAGGAATCCGGGCTGTTTGGGGATAAGCCAACTGACCTGAAACACCTCCTTCAGCGTGGAAAGGCTACAATAATCGACCTTCGCGGAGTTGATCCTGCATACCAAGACCTCATCGTTTCGAGGGTCTGCACCAAGCTCTTCGAACTCAGGAAGAGGGGTGAGGTAGAGCCGGGGATGATTGTGATTGAGGAGGCTCACAACTTCATTCCTGAGAGAGGATTCGACAGGGCGGTTTCAACAGGAATACTCAGAACAATAGCCAGCGAGGGCAGAAAGTTCGGCCTCGGACTGATGGTAATCAGTCAGAGACCAGCGAGGGTGGACAAAAACGTGATAAGCCAGTGCAACACTCAGATCATTCTCAGAGTGACGAACCCCAATGACATAAACGCGATTAAAAACGGAGTTGAGGGTATAACTGCCGAGATGGTCGAGGAAATCAAACGCCTCCCGCCGGGACATGCGATGATCGTCAGTCCCGAGCTTGAGAGACCTGTAATAGTGAGGGTGAGGAGCAGAAAGAGTAAGCACGGTGAGGCTGTGAGCATAACAAAGCCGAGGGAGGAGGAGAAGGCAAAGAAGAAAAAGAAGAAGAGTGAAAAGGAGGCAAAAAAGGAGAAGAGGGGGTTCCTGAGAAGGTTGTTCGGTTAATCCACGTTAGTAACTTCAATTGCGTAATTTCCGACCTTTACGTATGGACTTTCAGCTTTTTCACTTTTTCTGAGAATCTGTCTTCTCACATGCTTGATTTCTTTTCCTGTGAGAAGGTCTGCAACGCTTACACCGTATGCCTTTGAAAACGCTACAACGGGTGTGGTGAACCTCGCATTGATCTCAATTATGTAGGGCTGATCCGAATACACGACATCGACGCCCACATACCCATTTAGCCCGTCTATACATTCAGCAGCCTTCATAGCCTCTTCAACAACCTCTTTTCTAACCTCTTCAGATATTCTTGCAGGAACGATTGCTCCGGCATATCTGAACCCGTTAAGGAGCTGTTCGTTAACGCTCAGACACCTTATCTCCTCACCCACAGCGAGGCTGACGCTCAAGTTCATCCCCTCTATGAACTCCTGAGCTATGTAACCTTCCGGCACCACTTCACTAAACCTCACACCTTCCCCAGCGCATCCCGTGCGCGGCTTTATGAGAAATTTGCAGTCAAGCTCTTTCAGCGAGGTTTCAGGAACCTGAACTTTCCCCTTCAGCTTTTTATAGAGCTCCCACTTGTCTGAAGTTACCGCAATAGCCCTGCTCGAAGAACCGAGATTTTCAGCATACTTTTCTGCCTTCTTTGTTAGATTGTATAGCAGAAAATCGTCCTCAGGGGCGACAATTAGAAAAACATCACTTTCTTCAAGGAATCTTTCAATTGAATCAAGAGTATCTGCGGGAAGAGGAAAAAGATGGGCAAATTCGGGCCTTACGAACCCTGTTATCGCAAAGTAATTTCTGAATCCATCAAATGCTGATTTGAACATCGCAAGGCCTTCAACAGCCGTACTATCTTCTATTTTCTCACCGCATGTTGCAAATTCGAATAAAAACAGTTTCATACCTCTATTATTTCTTCTTCCTCAACATCAGCGGCTTCATCTTCATTAAGAACAATTGCTATATCTGCAGAGTTTTTGAGGGCAGTAGAAAATCCAGGTTCTGCTCCGATGATTATTGTCTCCTTTCCCATCTCCATAGCCTTCATTAAAACAGCCTTGAAGTCGGCATCTCTTGTAACGAGCGCAATTGCGTCAATGGAGTCGTTGTATATTAATTCCATAGCCTCAACAGCCATTCTGACATCCACATCTCCTGACGTTACGATCGGTTCAAAACCCTGATTCTCGATTGCCTCAACAAGTTTTTCAGTTGCATACTGATTAAGAAAGACCTTGGCAATCTTAATATCTCCGTATTCAGAGAGGATCTCCCTAATTTCCTTCAAATTTATGTTGAACTCTTTCCTTAGCATGTTGGGACCGTCTACCAGAACACCAACCTTCCTACGTTGTGATAATTTTCTTTTAGAAAGGTACTCTTTAATTCTCTGAATTCGTGCTATCGTCGGCATGCTTTTCAATTTTTCTCTTTGAAGTTTAAAAAAGTTTTGTTAAATATTCAACATACTCTAAGCGCTGCTTGTCAGGAAGGAGCTTGGAGAATTTCCGTAGGCTTTCCACAACTTCTTAACTCCATTTATTGAAATATTTCAAAACACAACTCCTCAGGTCTTCAACATTGAAGGGTTTTTCACAACTTCTTTAGCCCCTGCAGCAAGAATTTTCTCTCCAAATTCCCTCCAGTAAGCAGTTACTGCTATAACAATGGCCTTTGGGTTGAACTTAAGAATTTCTTTCGTGACCTCCACCCCATTCACGTCCGGCATCTGGACGTCAACCAAAACCAATTTGGGTCTATATTTCTTGTAAAGTTTCAGCCCCTCCCTCCCACTACACGCTGATATAACGTTGAAATTATGAAGAATTTCCTTGTAAAGTTCGCAAAGGCCGCAATCATCGTCTACCACTAGTATCTCTGCCATTAGTATTGGTTGTAAATTTAAAAATATAAAATTTTCGCAATTATAGCATTCCACCTATGTTGGAACCCTTACGACGGGTATCTGATTGAGAGTTGATAAAGCTTACCTTGGGCTGTACACCTTCCTCTTTACAGTAGGTCGGAAAGTGTGTTGGTATTATTAAAGACTCATTTATATATAATTTATTGTTGTCTTGACTCCTTACTAAATTTGGAAAGATTTATTTGTTCTGACAATGTGATCAAGTAAATAAACCTCTCCAAATTTCAACGGAGCAAAGATTAACCAGATCGTAGAAAGTTAAGCCAAGCTTATGGCTTAGGAACTCTATACAGTTTGCCAAAGCGGCCATAAGCAGAATAAAACCGTTATTACTCTTTTCACTTCTCAAATAATTCCCCTCAAGCTTTAAAATGGATTTGTCCCTTCTGTGCTTCTCCTCAATCCA
>JAPDIT010000046.1 GCA_029259455.1 Archaeoglobi archaeon | reverse complement strand
CGTTCTTGCACCCGTCAACGACGATGATGTGCTTAAATTCTTCAGCAAGCTTTATTTGCCTTCTTACCTCATGGACGAGAGCCGGAAAGGATAGAGCTGCAGCTTTTCCACTTCTCACCACTTCAAGTGTGGCGAGAGTGACTGCCACACCCGTGTTGGACGCAACGCTTCCACACGGTAGAATTGCAAATTCAGTATTTCTTCGCCCTTTCAACGAAATCACCGACCTTCTCCTTCAGCTTTTCTTTAACAACTTTGAATACACCGTACTTCTTTATCGCCTCCCTAACAATCTCGATGCTCGGAAATTCTATCGCTCCTGCCGGACAGAGGTTGCTGCATGTGGTGCATCCAACCAGACAGTTGTAGGGCTTCACCACAACGCTCCTTCTGTCTGCAAAATCGTAGGAGTAAACTTCCCTCCCGCATATCGCCACGCACAATCCGCATCCGATGCACTTAGCCGGGTCTATTTTAGGATACTAGGCAATCTCCCTTCTTGGCACTCCAAACCAGTGATCGTAACCCTTCACGCTACCACCTCAAAATCACCAGAACTCGAAGAGGCAGCGCTCGCTTTCGGGCTGTCTTTCAACTCTTCTAACGTTCTCCACACCGTAAACTCTCGCAAAACCCTTTGCAAAGGGCAAGCAGTACTTTTCACACCATATCGGCATGTAGCGGTGGATAGGACATCTGCTTGCGGTAACGAGCCTATCTCCCAGTTCCGAGGAGAATTCGAAGTCCACGTAGTCTCTTGCCTCTCCAAAAAACTTTTGAAGTCCGTATTGCAATCCTTCCAAGCCGTCCTTCATCTTTACGAGCCTTCCGAGAAACTCTCCAGCCTTCTCGGCAAACACCATACTCCCACCTATAATAAAAATTAAAGAGCTAAGTACCCCTGCCATATGAACTTCAGCGAGACGTAGAGGAAGACAAAGCCGAATATCGCCTTTATCGCCCACGGCGGAACGACTTTTGTCAGCCTCGCACCTATCTGCGCTCCGATGATCGTTCCAATGCCCAAAGCAACCGCTGCAATAACATCAACGACACCCTGATAGAGCTTGAACGCTCCGCTGACCACTGCCATGCTTATGAATGATGCCAGAGATGTGCCGACAGCGATCTTCACGGGAGAGCCCAGCAGGTATATGAATGAGGGGACTAAGGCGTATCCTCCACCAAGACCGACTATTCCAGTGATAATACCAATGATGAAGCCTATTGTAGCTTTTGCAGCCCCAGAACCGGGCACCTCATTGCCGGGTTTTTCCGGCATCGCCCTTTTAATCGTCCCTTCGTAGATCATTCTGATCGAGACATAGAGGAAGGCAAAGCCAAGGATGAAGTTCAGGAGCCAGAGCTGGTTTGCGATGTAGAAGAAGATTGTGCTTCCAACCGATGCTCCAACTGCACCGCTTACCGCAACGACCTTGGCTGTTGAATAGTCTACGTTTTTCAGCCTTATGTGTCCTATAGCTCCAGAAGAGGCAGTTAGGATTACCGCTGTAATAGTTGTTCCTATCGCCACCGGAAGCGGATAGTTGAAGATGAACGCTAAACTTGGCAGCATTATAACACAACCACCTATGCCAAGCAACCCTCCAAGAGTTCCAGCAATAAGCCCCGTAATGAACAGTAGCGTTCCAGTTATCGGATCCATTCACATCACCTCACGATCAAGACAGGCTTTTTCGCGTGCCTCGCCACCCTTTCAGCGCAGGAGCCAAGAGTTACCTCTTCAATTTCCGCAACCGCACCACTTCCCCTCTCAGTCATGACAATCATGTCCACTCCTTCCTCTTCCGCTGTTTCGATTATTGCCTTCCAGCATTTTCCAGTTCTCACAATCCTCTTCTCAGCATACTTTTCAAGCTCCTTTTCAGCTTCCTTCAGCCTTTCTTCCACAAACTTTTTAAAATCCAATCCAGGCTTCGAGAACCACGGGTAGATTTTTTCAAGCACGCTCTCTTCAAGAACATGCAGAACTATCACACTCCACCCGTGTTTCTTTGCAAACTCAAGAGCTTTTTCAGCTTCCTTTGAGAAATCAAGCGGGACAAGAACTTTCATTCCACATCACCCCCTACAAGCCATTCTAAAGCAGGAGTTGCGGTTGCAAAGATCGTTGAGGCGAGGGCAAACCTTGCAATCAAAATCGCCTCACCTATTTCTCTTTCTGTCACACCTCTCCTCTTCGCAATTTTCGTGAAAACTTCCGTGCACATCTTGCTTCCAACCGCTGCAGCGACGGCAATCATTATGAGGTGCTTGTACTTCTCTGGAATGCTTGGCAGCTGCATCACGAACTGTCTCTCGTCCATCTGCCTCGGTATCCACTCTGGAACAACTTTCGACATTAGTAACTGTGGGATCGGTTTTTCTCCGATCATCTCTTCCATCTTTTTGAGAGTTTCCTCGACTTCCATATGATGATTTGCATAACAAACAATATTTATAGGTTTGGTTTAAATTGTAAACTCAATGAAGTTTATTTTTTAAACAAAAAAGTTAAAATAAGTTTAAGTTAAGAGCAGGTATGGTGGAAATTAGAGAAATTCTTCCGTGCATAGCCGATCCAAAAAAGCTCAGAGTCATAGGCAGAATAGACGTAAAAGAAGATTTTAAAGAAATGATGCCTTACGTTGCCTGGTTGATTCCTAACTCGGCTTACAACAAAAAAATGGGCTGGATCTCGTTCAAGAAAGGTGCAAGGATAATAACGATACATTCAGACGGTTTCGTCACGATGACCCAGATAAAAGATGAGAGGGAAGCGATGCAGATTTTGGAAGAGATCGAACAACTGGTTAACAAAGCGTACGAGAAAAAGGATGAGATCGATCTCTCGAAGCCAAAGGAGAAGATTAACGTAACGGTGATGGACGTTTACAACTACCTCCCAAAGACCAACTGCAAGGAGTGTGGAGAGCAGACGTGCATGGCATTTGCAGTAAAGCTGCTCAATGGGGAGAGAGATGTTAAAGACTGCAAACCTTTGTTCAGGGAGAAAAAGTATACGGGGATAAGAGAAGCTTTGATCAGTCTGCTCTCGGCTGCAGGTTTTGAAGTTGAAATTTAGGATTTCGCTGACCGGGGGAGACCAGAATTCACAATAAAATAATAAAAAATCAAAATTACCAGCCTACTGCTACTCAACCCACCCCAAACCGAGTTCCTCCAGCTTCTCCCTGCTTGGGATTCCTTCAGGCCATTTTCTGAACTCGTAAAGCTCCGAAACTTGCTTTTTCACGTCGGGTACGTTTCCAGCACTACCCCCTTCCAAGGGTTGAAGGACGATTTCAGGGAGTGTGTCGTCTCTCGCCGTAACTCCGCACTTCACGTTGTAAATTCTCTTCAGGGTGAAAATTCTCTCGCCTGCGGTGTAGATGTTTTCAACATTGTAGTCATAGCCCGTCACAGCTTTGAGCATCTCAGCAATGTGTGTTGGTGTGACGGGCATAAAGGCGCACATTGTCAATGAGTTGAAGAGCTCGGAGAAATTCTGCACCTTTGCTGCTAAGATGCCTTTACCTTCGTTGCTGAATCTGTCGTCGCTCTTTATATCATACTCCAGAATAACCTTCCCCATCTCGTAGAGGTACATCTGGTGGGGCAGGTGGCATGCTCCTCTTGGGTGGGTCGCATAAGCTGCTGCAAGGCTTGAAAAAGCTCTTGCATCGTGCATCGGAATTTCAAGTCCCTTCACATGTGCCGCCCAGTTCTCAACACCGTATTTTCTGCCAATAAACCTGACACCTTCGGCAAGTTCAGCCCCCTTTCCCCTCTTGTAGGCTATGTCCTTCAGTAACTCCTTGACCTTCTCCGCATCACCCCATTTGATATCAAATTCCCCTACGCCCTTTTCTGTCAGGTACATCGCAAAGGCCACGCTGACACCGGAGGAAATAGAGTCCATCCCGAGGTCGTTGACGAGGTGGTTTATCTCAATCAACGACTCAAGGTCGTCGTTAAGCTGCAAAGCGCCAAAGGCCGCGAGTGTCTCGTATTCCGGCCCGTGAATCTCCCTACCCTTGTGCTCGAGAACCCTTCCGCACCTCACCACACAGCCGAGACAGCCGTCATTCCCTCTTAAAACCGAAGCAGCCATTGCAGTGCCAGAAATCTTCGTCGATCCTTCCCACGTTCCCTGAGTGTAGTACTTGATTGGCAAATCCCCGAAGCCCTCTGCCGTTTCCACGTAGCCCGAAGTACCAAGCTGTGTGAACATGTTGCAGGTGAAATCATCCCTTATCTTCGCCATCACTTCATCAACGACCTTGTTAAAAGCATCCTCATCTGCTACCTCAACCTTACACCTCTCAGATGGGTCGTACACAACAGCAATTCCCTTCAGCTTCTTTGAGCCCATCACTGCCCCCATTCCCGTTCTGCCAGCGTGTCTGGAGTTGTCGACCTGGATGCAAGCGTACTTCACCAAGTTCTCCCCAGCAGGGCCTATAACTGCCGTAGAGACCCTCTTCTCCCCCAAATCCTTCTCAATTTCCTCTTGCGTTTCGTAGCAACCCTTCCCCCAAAGATTCTCAGCGTCAACGATTTCAGCACCGTTAACATCCACTTTAAGGTAAACGGGCTTATCGCTCGCCCCCTCTATGATGATGCCGTCCCATCCACAGTATTTCAGATAGGTAGCCATCTTACCGCCAGAGTTGGACTCGCCCCATATCCCCGTCAGGGGGCTGCGAGCACAGAACTCCAATCTGCTTGTTGAGGGGGCCTTTGTTGCTGTCAGAGGGCCGGTCATCAGCATCAAAACGTTTTCAGGAGACAGAGGATCAGCATCGAATGTCCTCATATCGTAATGCAGCTTCACAGCCAACCCAGCACCACCGATAAACTCCCTCAAGTCCTTCTCGTCTGGAACATAGGTTGCAACATTCCCATCAGCCAAATTAACCCTCAAAATCTTCCCGCAGTAACCATACATAAAACCACCTCAGAAATCAACCTCCTTGCCGTAGAACGCATACTCCAACAGCTTCCTTGTCTGCTCGATGTCCGGAGTTCTTGGAGAGGTAACCATGCAAGCATCGTTGATGGCATGATCCAGTATTACCCCAATTGCATCGAAGTACTCTTTTTCACCGACAATCTCCGAAACTTTCGTCGGCACATCTATCTTACCCATAAGGTCGAAGATCTTTTTCACCATAACTTCTCCATTCTCAAGTCCTACTCTTCTCGCCAGAGAATCCATCATAGCCCTCGAACCCTCATCGTTGAGGTAGAACTGAAGCACATAAGGTAAGTAGACTCCAACGCAAATACCGTGATGCACTTTGAAGTAAGCTCCAAAAGCATGACCCAGAGAGTGTACCGGCCCGACCTGAGAGTTGCCGAATCCCATTCCGGCCATTGTTGCCGCATGATGCATCTTCGCCCTCGCCTCCTTGTCTCCATTGTAGGACTTTTCAAGGTTCTCAAATATTAGCTCGATGGTCTTTTCACACATGGCATCGCTGAAATCATTTCTCCAAGGAGCGAGGGCACCTTCGATCGCATGCGTCAACGCATCCATACCTGTTCCGGCCACAAGCTTTGGTGGCAGCTTCTCAACGAATCTGTAGTCCAGTATCGTTATATCGGGGATAGCCTCTCTGTTCGCCGGCAGAACCTTTCTCTTTTCTTTTGTGTCAGTAAGCACCATCGCCCAAGTTGCATCAGCCCCAGTACCGCTCGTCGTCGGGATTGCGATGAGCTTCGCCTTCTTCCTGAATCCAAGCTCGTAAAGGTCAGTGAAGGGTGTGATAATTTCAGGATCGACATTGACTTCCATGAGTATTCTCGCCATCTTTGCGACATCCATAACACTGCCACCACCCAAGGCAATGATGAGCTGCGCATCAAGCTCCCTAGCCACCTTGGCACATTTTAAGGCCGTTTCAATGCTCGGTTCCGGCTCAACTTCATCAAAAACATCGATTTTTTCAGCCTTAAGATTTCTCTTCACTTCCTCAAGGTAACCCATCTCGCTCAGAACTTTGTCGGTTACTATCAGCACCCTCTCAGCTTTTTCATTTTGCAGGTGTTCAATGGCATCATCACCAAAAACCGCTTTCGGTACAACAAACCACCACATAATGATGAAACGATTGAACAATATAAAATTTTTTTCAATGTTGATTTTGTCATCCTTACACTTTTACACGAAACTTTTTTTAATTTTAAATACCGTACTTCTTTTAATGCCAACTCTTCGCTTCAGCTTTAAGAAGAAAAATGAGCCTGCTGAAGAGGGCACCGCTATTGAGACAACCGAAAAAGATGTAGGAGAGAAGTCTCCTACTGAAGATGTTTACAAAACACTTTCAAAGAAGCTCTCACAAGAATTCGAACCGCCTGAGGGGTGGACTGAGGTTGAAAGCTATCCTGTTTACGGTAAATTCGTAATTTCCAGTGTCCACATCCTCTACAATGAGGAGGACAATGAGTTTATCTACTATGTCAACGAGCCTAAGCTCGACGAGAAGAAAGAGAAGTTCGTCAGAAAGGTAATCAGCAGGCTTGAGTACTACGCAGCAAACCCGAATGAAATCAAGGACAAGTTTGAAACATTGAAAAATAAAATTGACTCAATCTTCGAAGCTTACAGAGTTAACCTTGAAAGTGAAGAATACTTCAAAGTCCTTTACCACATTTTCAAGCGAACACTGCTGTACGGCAAAATAACACCCATCATGTACGATCCAATGATTGAAGACATCTCCTGCAACGGTTATGGTAAACACATCTATATATTCCACAGGAAGTACACAAACCTCCGCACAAACCTCATCTTCGAAGATCCGGACGAGCTTGACAGCTTCGTCGTCAACCTTGCCCAGAAGTGTGGGAAGCATATCAGCGTAGCTGAGCCAATGGTTGACGCAACCATGC
>JAPDIT010000068.1 GCA_029259455.1 Archaeoglobi archaeon | reverse complement strand
CCTTCCCTTCCTGTAGCCAATCATTGCATCGCACGTGTTTACTGCTCTGTAGATAACAGCACCGGCAACTCCAAAAATTGCGAAGTAGAAGAGGGGTGCGACCACTCCGTCAACGTAATTTTCCGCAATAGACTCTATGACGGCAGAGCAAAGCTGCTCCTCGCTCAATTCATCAGTGTTCCTGCTTACAATCATCTGAACCGCTTTCCTGTCCAGCCCGTTTACTATACACGCCTTGGCGTGGTTCACCATGCTCCTGATTGAGATGGCCGAGAAGAGCAGATACACAGACCAGAGAAAACTTGCTGGGTAAGGGAGAGGGAGTAAAGAGAGAACTAAAGCAAAAGAGATGGCTGATAAGCAGCAAAAAGACCCGTAGAGAATTTCTACTTTTCTCCTGCCAAACCTCACTTTCTCAAACAGTGATATCAGCCTGCCAAACCAGACAACTGGATGCAGCAATGCAGGTGGTTCACCAATGGAAAAATCAAGAACGAGGGCTGCAAGTAGAATTGCAATCTCTGTAACAGCCATTACTTCAAGGAGTTGGGGGGTATATAAAACTTTTACAGGAAAAACTGTTTGTGGCTATTGTCGTGTGCATCGCATTTGACCTTGTTGTGATGGTAAAAATATATAACTCGTCAAATTGACGTTAAAATATGGTGCGTGGCAAATTGTGGGTAATCACGCTTCTAATCCCACTGCTCCTCGTAGGATGTGCCCAAGAGGGAAAACTGAGCATTGGTATGCCAGAAATTAGAGGGATAAGTCATGAATGGGGGGAAGTGACGACTTCAACAACTGAAATTGTAACAAAAATCGTTATTTACAATCCCAATCCGATTCCGCTGCCCCTAAAAGACTTCTTAACTGAAATCTACATGAATAGCATAAAGATGGGAGAGGGCTCGGCGTTAAAAGCTGAAATAAAACCGAACTCGGAGTCAACCATAATCATTTCAACAAAGCTTGAAAATGACAAAATACCAGAGTGGTGGGTTTCACACATAAAGAATGGTGAGAAATCAATAATGAATGTGAAGGGTTATTTGGTGTTTGACCTCAAACTTACGGAATTCAAATTCCCCATTGAACTTTCCAATCCTATAGAGACGAACATGCTGGATGGATTGAGCTTAGATACACCGCAGAAGATTAACGTTGGTCCAGCCACCCTAACAATTAAGTCAACGAAATCATACTGGGGAGAAGCAAATAAGGACTATACCGAAATCATAACCATGGTCACAATCTACAACGACAATCTGGTTCCTGTTGGGATAACTAAGATTCATCAAATGGTCGAGATGAATGGTATTAAGCTTGCTGAAGGTTCAAGTGACGTTTCAACAGTTATCCCGCCAAAGTCCGAGTCAACGCTCTCGTTCGTTACAAAACTTGACAACAAAATGCTCGATGAGTGGTGGGTCAGGCATATAGAGAACGGAGAGAAGACGAAAGTCAAAATCGTTTTGCAGCCAGTTATCGAATTTGCTGGCAGGGAATTAACGTTCACTTTGGCGGAGAAAGAATCTGAGTTTGTTACGAATCTGTTAGGTAGTTAAGGTAAGAATTTCTTTGTATTTTTCTTTAAGAGCCGATTAAATTAAATTATGAATAATTTATATTGAAAATTGAAAATTTATTCTATCTGATGTTTATTCTATCTGATCAACAACCTCCAGAACCTCTGCCTTTATGTTGCCCTTTCCACCGGTTGGTTCGGCAATAGTCCTGCCGCATATTATGCACTTCACAACTGTCGAGGGGTGGTCAAAAATTATCTGCTCGTGCTCGCAGTCGGGGCATTTGACCTTGACAAACCTGCTGTGCAAAACTCCCCACCCCCTCACTTCTCTATCAACTCGAACCTCTTGGCTCTCCATGTTGGGCGGTGGTGAGCCCTCTTGCACTCCGTGCAGCGGAATCTGATGTTAACCCTTTTCGTTGGCTTGTCTCCACCGGGAACCTTGCTGAACTTCCCCAAGTTTCCGACCTTTCCTCTTCTCTTCTTCTGCCTGTTGATCCAGTTAAGTGAACTTGCCTTTCCCTTGCTAACCTTTTCTACCTCATGGAGAGTGTGCTTCCCGCAATACCGGCAGAATGTCTTAACCTTCTTGGGATATTTCATCATCTTTCACCTCTATTCTCTCAGCGATACCGCCTTTGATCAGAGCGTCAGCGTTCAGCTGGGGGAGTGTAACCACATCTTCTCTCCTCAATTTATATGTTTTTCCGTCAGCCCCTTGTATCTCAACATCCTTTTTAATCCTTAAAAGCACTCTATCTTCAGCCTTCTTCCGCTCTCCCTCCAGAATACTCCGTTTGAACTCCTTTATTATCTCGATCAGCTTTTTAAAGAAGACCCTTTCATCACTGCACATGTTCTCAATATCACTGCTGAACTGCTGTCCGCAAACTTCAGCCCAAGCAGCGTTGATAATCTTTCCTGTTCTTAGCTCGAAAATCTTTCTCTGCAATCTTTTCAGAGTTCTTATCTCGTCCTGATATCTGAAGAGGCCGTCTTCTTCTGCGGAACTCTTCAGCTCCTCAAGCTCCGCTATTCTTTCCCTCAACTTCTCGTAAAAGTCTTCCTCAATTTTCGAGAGCTGAGTTCTGTTTTTTTCAATGAGGAGCAGGAGTTCATCCAAGTTCATCGTATCACCTTAGGAACTTTAAAGGTGTTCATAATCTTTAAATCTTCGGTAGCCAAGAAAATACATGGAATTTCGAAAGGAGGTTGAAGTTGCGAAGATTCTTGTTGGTGGTAAGGTAGAGGAGAACGTTGTTGAAATACGCTACGACCCTTTGACGTTGCAGACATCGAGAATTCTCAAAAAGACGATTCCGATACAGAGTGGGGACTTTCAGGAGGAAATTGAGAGCACGAAAGCTTGGTGTCCTTTTTGTCCGGAAAGGCTTGAGCAGATGGCATCACGTGATCCAGAGATAATGAAGGGAGGGCTGTGGAAGAGGGGCGAGTGTGTGCTTTTTTCAAACTTAACACCTTACTCCCGATACTCCCTCGTTTTGAGGCTAACTGAGGAGCACTATGTACCAGTATCCGAATTCAAGCAGCAGCACTTCTTCGATGCATTCAAACTGATTCAGGAATACGTGAAGATGGTTCCAGATGGGAAGTATTATGTAACAATTGGGATGAACTACCTCAGGCCTTCCGGAAGCAGCATCATGCATCCTCACATTCAGGTAATGATAAGTGAGGTGTCAACAGACTATTTCGCGAGACTTGAGTGGAGTGCACTTGAGTTCAAGGAGAGCAAGGGTGTTGACTACTGGAAGAAACTTGTTGAGATCGAAAGGGAAGGTGAGAGGTATGTTGGCAGAACAGAGAAGACCGACTGGATCGCAGCCTTCGCTCCGAAAGGATTCTTCCACTTTATGGGCATACCTGAAGAGAGGGAGTTTGCGGAGATGAGCAATGAGCAGCTTAGGGGAATTGCTGAAGGCATTGTGAAAATTCTGAGGTACTATGGTAAGAAAGGCCTTAACGCATTCAATTTCTCAATGTTCTGCGCTGACAGAATTGGGGAGCATTTCAGGACAAACATCAACATCGTTGCGAGGACACCGTTTGCAAAGTACTACTGGTGCGACGTCTTCTATCCAAAGATGTTCCACGATGAAAGTGTTGTGTTTTTCGTTCCTGAAGATTATGCGAGTGAAATTAAGGAAATCTGGAACGAATTATGATTGTTAGGTCTTACTTATACGAAAAGCTTAATGGAGAGGTTAGATGCAAGACTTGCTGGCATCGCTGCGCAATAAAAGAAGGTAAGACTGGAATTTGCAGAGTCAGGAAGAACGAGGGTGGAGAGCTACTTGTGCTGAACTACGGAATGGTTTCATCCATAGCCCTCGACCCCATCGAGAAGAAGCCACTGAACAACTTCAAGCCCGGAAGCAAGGTTCTTTCATTTGGCAGTGTGAGTTGCAACTTCCGCTGCAAGCACTGTCAGAACTTCGAGATATCCTTTGCTGACCTCAACTATCCCTACTTGAGAGAGATTGAGCCTGAGACTGTTTTAAAGATGTGCATGGAAAGGAAAGCTGACGGTGTTGCCTGGACATATAACGAGCCAGCAATCTGGCACGAATTTGCTCTTGACAGCTCAAAGCTTGTGAAAGGGTCTGGATATTATGTTGTCTACGTCACCAACGGCTACATGACTCCAGAAGCCGTTGACCAGTTTGAGGGCATACTTGACGCAGCGAATGTTGACGTTAAGGCATTCAGAGATGACTTTTACAGGAGAATTTGCCACGCAAAGCTCGAACATGTGCTTGAAACCGTGGAGTACCTTTACCGAAAGGGTGTTTTCATCGAGCTCACCTATCTCATTATTCCGGGAGAGAACGACGACAAAGAAGAGTTAAGAGACTTCTGCAGGTGGGTTGCAGAACTTTCGCCAAAAATCCCGGTGCACTTCTCCCGCTTCCATCCGGACTACAAAATGCTTGACAAACCGCCAACGCCAGTGGAGACAATAGAAGAGGCTATTGAGATTGCCAAGAGGGAGGGAATTGAGTATGTCTATGCTGGAAACGTCTGGGGGCACAGATACGAGAACACCTACTGCCCCAACTGCGGGGAGCTGCTGATTGAAAGGGAGGGATTTTACGTTTACAACATCAATCTTGTTAAAGGTGAGCCACCAAAGTGCCCCAACTGCGGTTATGATCAGAACATAGTACTCTGAACGTTTTTCTCCACTTTTTCGTAATCGTAGGTGCACTCAACAACATTTCCTGCCAGCCTGCCCTTCAAGTTCTTGGGGTTGAAAGGCACCCTCCCTCCGTAAACTACGAGAGCATCGCAGGAAATGCTCTCTCCGCCTATCTCAACCTTCTCAACCCTTCTGCTACCATAAACCTCAGCTGGCTCTTCTGACACCAGAACCTCTACCTCATAACCACTTTCAGCAAGATGACTCTCAAGAGGCTTTAAAATACCCTCCTCCTTTCTTGCAATTACCAAAACCTTATTGCCGATTCTTTTTCCCATTGCAAGCAGCCTTATGGCAGTTTCAAGAGTGTATATCCCACCAACTCTTTTTCCGTAAATCTCCGAAGCTGCAGGAGTTAAGTCAACAGCACCTGTGCAGATGAAAAAGTTATCCTCCTTTCCGACCTCTAACCCTCGCGGAGAAATCACCTTGAAAGGGTTTGTTGAGATAACACACCCTTTAATGACCTCTACATCGCTTTCCTCTACTTTTTCGATATATTTAGCGTAGTATTCTTTCAGCTCCTCTATTCTGGCAAAATCGGCAAGCTCCCCTCCTTTCCCTCTCATATCGTAAACTTTTGCTTCCACATCCTTCTCCCTGAGCTTCTCAGCAACGGAGATTCCAGCATATCCCGCACCGACAACGACTACCATACGATTTCACTCCCCTCTATCTCCTTTTTCACCTTTCCGGCCCTTTTCTCTATTATCCTCATTATCTCCGCATGACACTTGCAGCAGTCCATTCCTGCCCACGTGAGATGTCTTATAGTGTCGAAACATCCCCCTTCTTCCAGTGCTTTAACGATTTCAGCCTTGCTCACCATGTTGCAGAGGCAGACTATCTCCCCAAAGTCGTTGTTCACATCGATTGCTTTCCTTATCCCTTCATCGTCCATCTCTGAAAGCCTTGTCCACCGAGGCTTCTTAATTTCCTCTTTCCTCTTCAGCTCAAATCTGGGGGAGAGCATCTCAATTACCATCTTTGCAATTGCCGGAGCAGCGGTCAAACCAGGGCTCTGTATGCCTGCAACATTGATAAAGCCATCAATCGGCTGATTGACGACAAAGTCTGTGCCAGCAATTGACCTCAGGCCAGCATAGAACGCAACAATACCCTCTGGCATCCGCTTGAAGAGGGGTGAGAACTTCTCGATTATGCCCTCTATTTCCTCCTTTTTCACTGATGTATCTTCCTTGCTGTCAACGTCGATCAGGTTAGGCCCCCAGAGCGGCTTGCCATCAAAGCTTATGAGCGCCCCGCCCCCTTTCGTCCTTTTGTTTGGCTTGAGGGGTATCGCAACTGTCAAGTGGTTGGAGAATCCCCTTTCAGCGAAAACTATGTGAGTACCCTTCCCCGGGGTTATGGTCATCTCATAACCCACCATTCTTGCAATATCGTCAGCGTAAAGCCCGGCACAGTTTATAACACACTTGGCTTCAAAATCCCCCCTAGTCGTCTTAACAACAAACCCCTCACCTTTTTTCTCGATTCCCGTGACCTCGCAGTCGTAGTGAACCTCCACGCCATTAGCCTTTGCGAATCTTATCGCTGACGTAGTCATCTCAACCGGATTGACTACACCCGCTGTTGGAAGGAAAAGCCCTCCCCATACGTCTTTCCTTATGTTAGGAACCATTTCAAGAACTTTCTTCTTGCTCAATCTTTTCGAAACAACACCGTTCAGCCTGAGATAAAGCTGAATGAGCGGAATTGCGAGGAAAGTTAAAATGTTCGTAGCCACAAGAATTAACCCAACTCTTCTGAAGGTGAAACCGAGCTCCTCCGCTTCGGCATCCATCATTGCGTTACCTTTCAGGCAGAGTTTACCTTTCAACGACCTAAATGGGAGTTGAAATGAGTGGATGATCCCAGAACATCCCTTGGTCTGACCTAAACCTGGCCCCGATTTTCTCTCGACAACGACGACATCGAGTTCGTATTTGGACAACTCCTTGGCTATGAAGCTACCAGTAACGCCTGCACCAACAATGAGCACGTCCTTCATGATTGCTAATGAACGAAGTTATTTTGATAAATCTTTATGTTCCTTTAAAATCCCTGTGGTATCCCAAATTATTGTTCTGAGCAAAACTATTTATACCAAAAATAACAGACCAGCTGCATGGGCAGAAAGCGAATCTACGAAGTTGTAAAGCATTTACCAGCAGAAGAGCTCGATAAAATCAAAAAGCTCGAAAAAGATACAAGAGTTCTTAAAAGTTATACTTCGTAGACACCTTTACAGAGGGATGAGCGTTGAGGAAGCTGCCGAACTGGTAGGAGTTACTAAAGCAACAGGCTACGCATGGCTTAAGAGATGGAATTCCAGAG
>JAPDIT010000055.1 GCA_029259455.1 Archaeoglobi archaeon | reverse complement strand
AACCTGCTTCTGAAGCTCAACGATATTGTTGAGAAAGAGAATATAGTGGAGATGGATTTGAATCCAGTCTTTGTCTACGAGAAAGGACTGGTTGTTGCCGATGCGAGGATTGTTGTTGGGGAGAGGAGAAGGTTTGATATGGAGGTTGGGGATATAAGTTTCTTCTTCAATGCAGAGAGTGTTGCTGTGATAGGTGCTTCAACAAACCCGATTAAGGTTGGAAACTCCGTCCTGAGGAGCCTGATGTCAAACAGGAATCTGAGGATTTACCCATAAAACCCGAAAGCGGATGAGATTCTTGGGTTGAAAACTTGTCCATCCATTGCGATTGTAACCGTCCCTGCCGATTACGTTGTGGATGCTGTCAGAGAGGCTGCTGAGATTGGAGTGAAGGGGGTTGTGATAATCTCGTCCGGATTTAAGAAGGCCGAGGTTGAGGAAGGAAAGCTCCGGGAAGAAGAGCTTAGGAAAATTGTCAGGAGTACGGAATAAGGATAATAGGGCCGAACACCTTCGGTATAGTCAGCGTCGTCAATGGCTTAAATGTCAGCTTCACATCGATGTTCAGTGAGGTAGAGAAGGGCAGAATAGCGCTGGTTTCGCAGAGCGGCGGAATATGTCACTACATCGTTCATCAGTTCGGGGATCTGGGGTTCAGTTATATCCTGCATCTCGGAAACAGGTGCGATGTTGATTTTCCCGACGTGCTGAGGTTTTTAGCCAAAGACGAGAGCACAGATGTTGTCGCCCTCTACATCGAAGGCACTGAAAATGGAAGAGGGATTTTTGAAGAGCTAAAAGAGCTCTGCAAGAGGGAAAAAGGTTGTGGTGATGAAATCTGGAAGGAGCAGTGTTGCTGACAAAGCATCTGCGAGCCACACAGGAAGCATGGCAGGAGATTACAGGGTATTTGCCTCTGCCATGAGGCAGGCTGGGGCGGTTGTTGCTGAAACCCCAATAGAGTTGATGGACTCGGCAATGACATTGGCAAAATTTGAGGTAAGGGGTGGGGTTGCGGTGCTGACAATACAGGCAGGACTTGGGATCGTTGCTGCCGACATCATCGAAACCTCTGGCGGGAGGCTGGCAAAATTTGGAGATGGAACTGTGAGGAAGCTGAAAAGCCTGCTACCCCCGATAACTCTCAGAGAGAATCCCGTGGATATGTCGTTCAGCGGTCTCGACCTTCGTGTATTTGCTGAAGTTATAGACACAGTCTGCCAGGATGAGGATGCCGGAATAGTAATGTTCCTTTACGCTGTCGCACCACCGAGCTGGGTTCTACCTGCAGAAGTTGTCTCGCAGATAATGGGCAGATGACCAAACCATCCATTCTCGTCTATTCATCTACTCTAGAAAACTACGCAGAAGTCAGGGAAGCACTCAGAGACTCCAGCACTCTCCTCTTCGACTCGGTTGAGAGGGCTGCAAGAGTTGCCGCTATTCTGTCAGACAAACGAAACTATTTTTAATTTCACCCCGCATTTCAGGTTGATGTTGCTGGTTTATATTGACGGTGAGTTTGTACCAGAAAATGAGGCAAAGATAAGCATCTTCGACCACGGATTCCTTTACGGAGATGGAGTTTTTGAGGGAATAAGGGCATACAACGGAAGAGTTTTTCGACTAAAAGAGCATATAGACCGCCTTTACGACTCCGCCAAAGCCATTGACCTTGAGATACCCGTTACCAAGGAAGAGTTCATGGAGATCATTCTTGAAACGCTGAGAAAAAACAACCTCAGAGATGCATATATCAGGCCGATTGTTACAAGGGGGGTTGGAGACCTTGGCCTCGATCCGAGAAAATGCCAGAAACCCTCGATAATCGTAATAACAAAGCCATGGGGTAGGCTTTACGGAGACCTCTACGAGAAAGGTTTGACAGCAGTCACTGTTGGAGTGAGAAGGAACTCCTTCGATGCTCTTCCACCAAACATAAAATCCCTCAACTACCTCAACAACATCTTGGCGAAAATCGAAGCAAATGCCAAAGGAGGGGATGAGGCAATCTTCCTTGATAGAAATGGTTACGTTTCAGAGGGGAGCGGAGATAACATTTTCGTGGTGAAAAATGGGGCAATTACGACACCACCAACAATAAACAATCTCAGAGGAATTACGAGAGAGGCTGTGATAGAAATAATAAATAAACTCGGAATACCGTTCAGAGAGACAAACATCGGCCTCTACGACCTCTATACTGCAGACGAGGTTTTTGTCACCGGCACTGCTGCTGAAATTGCACCAATCGTGGTCATTGACGGCAGAAAAGTCGGTGATGGCAAGCCGGGTGAGATAACGAGAAAGCTGATGGAAGAGTTCAAAAAGCTCACTGAAAGCGAAGGCGTCCCGATCTATGAGTGAAGTTCTGATTACACTGATCGTAGAGCTTGAAGACAGACCAGGTCAGTTGCTGAAAGTCTTACAGCCAATTTCGGCACTGGGAGGAAATATTGTTGGAATTATCCACCAAAGAGGGAAAAAGACGCCGCTGAACAGACTACCAGTCGAAATTTCGTTTAAAATAGATGGCAGTAAGGTGGAAAACCTTATAAAAGAGCTTAAATCGCTTGGAATAGTTATAAGGAGCTTCAATGAAGTAAGGTTAACTGCAACCACATCAGTCCTGCTGATAGGTCATCTCATCCACACGGACATCAGTGACACAATAAGCAGCATAGATTCTGACGGTGAAGCGGAGTGTGTGGAGATGCACGTCAGCATGCCAGAAATTTCAGGTCCCTCGACTGCAATAATAACCATCTCGGCTTCAGGAGAAGAGAAGCTCAAAGAGGCTTTAGAAAAGCTGCGGGAGGTTTGCAGAAGAAAGGAAATAATGATTATCGAGCCGGTTAACGAGGAGCTAATATGATTAAAATAGCCATCGTAGGATTCGGAACGGTTGGACAGGGATTTGCCGAACTTTTGATCAGGAAAAGAAAGGAGATCGAGAAAGCTGTTGGAAAATTCAAGATTACCGCAATTGCAGACTCCAAGAGCTCGATAAGCGGTGAATTCAGCCCTTCTGATGCTCTTAAAATGAAAAGAGAGACTGGAAGGCTCAGAGATGATGTCAGCGCTACGGAAATTGTGAGGAATGCTGAATACGACGTCTTGATTGAGGCAAGCGTAACGAAAATTGGGGGTGGAGATGGAGTTGAATACATCAGACAAGCCCTTAAGAGAGGGAAACATGTAATAACGTCAAATAAGGGGCCGATTGTAGCCGATTTTGATGGTTTGATGAAGCTCGCAGAGAAAAACGGTGTAAAGCTCATGTATGAAGCCACTGTCGGAGGAGCAATGCCAGTCATAAAACTGGCAAGGAAGTATCTCGCCCTCTGCGAAATTGAGAGTGTGAAGGGAATATTCAACGGCACTTGCAATTACATACTCTCAAGAATGGAGGAGGAAAAGCTTCCCTACGAACAGGTTCTCAAGGAGGCTCAGGAGCTTGGGTACGCTGAAGCTGATCCAACCTACGACGTTGAGGGCATAGATGCTGCCATGAAGCTCGTAATAATTGCAAACACGATCGGTGTTAGGGCAAGGTACGAGGATGTTGAGGTGACGGGAATAACGCAGATAACCCCTGAAGCTTTTCAGGTTGCTGCCGAGAAAGGCTACACCATAAGGTTAATCGCAGAGGTGAGTAAGGAGAAATTGAGAGTTTCTCCCCGACTCGTTCCCAAATATCATCCCCTCTCTATCAGAGGGACAATGAATGCAGCCATGTTCAAAACGGATACTGCAGGGAATATATTTGTTGTCGGCAGGGGAGCGGGAAAGGAGGAGACGGCATCAGCCATACTTTCTGACTTTTACGAGATTTATGCTGGATCTCGTTAAGTTTCTAGTAGTGCTTGGATTTTTGATGTATGCCTGCAAACTCGACTTGGAAAGTAGAATGGTCCCAAATCGGGTATGGAAGTACATGCTGCTCGCTTCACTCCCCATAACTACCTGTCAGCTTGCTACGAGTAATTATCTAATGATTCAATACACATTAGCCGGATTTTTTGTTCTGATGGTCATAGCTCTCTCCTATGCCCTCTACCTTATCGGAGCCTACGGAGGTGCTGATGCAAAAGCAATAATGTGTCTCGCCGTAATCTTTCCGTTCTACCCTACTTCCAACGGTTTTCCTCTGCTCAACCAGGGTTTTTCCTTTGCATTCTCCACACTCGCCAACTCTGTGATTGCTGCCCCTTTCCTCCTAATTTTCATGTTTCTCTACAATCTTATGAGAGAGGGTTGGGGAGAGCTGAAAGGGAACGTTCTCTACTATTTCACAGGTTACAGGGCAGAGGTGAAAGATCTGCCGAAGTTCCATAATCTTCTCGAATACATGGATGAGAATGGAAAACTCAAGCGTGTCAGGAGGGCTGTGGAGCCAGACGAGAGAACACTTGAAAGGCTAAAAAAGAGTGGTGTGGAGAAGGTCTGGGTCACTCCGGCATTACCATTCTTGATATTTATCACAGCAGGTTATATCGTTGCATTTATTTTCGGGGATTTACTTTATCTGCTAATCTCCACAATTTTAAGCTGGTGAAAGGTTTATATATCCTCCTAATGGATTTACCGAAAAACCAGAAAGGAGGAGATGGGTATGGCTAAGGAAAAGGAGCACATTAATGTTGCCTTCATAGGGCACGTGGACCATGGAAAGAGCACTCTGATTGGAAGGCTGCTTTACGAGAAGGGTGAGATTCCAGAGCACATCATAGAGAAATTCAGAAAAGAGGCACAGGAGAAAGGTAAGGCAACATTCGAGTTTGCATGGGTAATGGACAGGCTAAAAGAGGAGCGAGAGAGAGGTCTGACCATAGACGTAGCCCACAGAAAGTTCGAGACGGATAAGTACTATATCACCATTGTCGACTGCCCGGGACACAGGGACTTTATCAAGAACATGATTACCGGAGCTTCGCAGGCGGATGCAGCAGTTCTCGTGATGGATGTTGTTGAAAAGGTTCAGCCGCAGACCAGAGAGCACATATTTCTCGCAAGAACTCTCGGTATAAACCAGATCATCGTGGCGATTAACAAGATGGACAGGGTTAACTACGAGCAGAAGGAGTATGAAGCAGCTAAAGAAGCGGTAAGCAAGCTCCTCAAGATGGTGGGTTACAAGGTCGATGAGATTCCGTTCATTCCCGTTTCTGCTTACTATGGAGACAATGTTGTCAAGAGGAGCGATAAGACTCCTTGGTACAACGGACCTACAGTGATGGAAGCATTCGACCTTCTCAAGCCGCCAGAGAAGCTCGTGGACAAGCCGCTCAGAATTCCCGTTCAGGATGTCTACTCGATCAGCGGTGTTGGTACAGTGCCAGTAGGGAGAGTTGAGAGCGGAGTGCTCAGAGTTGGGGACAAGGTCGTGTTTGAGCCTGCTGGAGTGAGCGGTGAAGTCAAGAGCATCGAAATGCACCACGAGCCAATTCAGGAAGCGTATCCGGGAGATAACATCGGTTTCAACGTTAGAGGTGTGAGCAAGAAGGATCTCAGAAGAGGAGACGTTGCAGGACATCCGGACAACCCACCGACTGTCGTTAGGGACTTCACAGCCCAGCTGGTCGTTCTGCAGCACCCGACAGCCATTACAGTAGGCTACACCCCAGTTGTGCATGCGCACACAGCACAGGTTGCCTGCAGGTTCGTTGAGCTCCAGAAGAAGATCGATCCGAGGACTGGTCAGGTCAAGGAAGAGAACCCGCAGTTCCTTAAGACAGGAGATGCAGCAGTCGTGAAGCTTGAGCCAACAAGGCCGATGGTCATTGAGAAGGTCAAGGACATTCCACCGATGGGAAGGTTTGCAATCAGAGATATGGGCATGACCATTGGAGCCGGAATGGTTCTCGACCTTACCCCAAGAAAATAACCCTATTTTTTTGGTGGTGTAATGCCGATAAAAGGTCCGAAGGCAAGAATTAAACTCTCTGGGCTGAATCCAAGGGAGCTGGATAGAATCTGCAGTCAGATCAAGGAGATAGCAAACAAGACGGGCGTTGAGCTGAGCGGGCCAGTCCCTCTACCAACGAGAAGGATGGTCGTTCCGGTAAGAAAGGCACCAGATGGTGAGGGCAGTGAAACTTGGGATCACTGGGAAATGAGAGTTCACAAGAGGCTCATAGACATCTCAGCGGACGAGAGAGCTTTGAGGCAGATAATGAGGATTCAGGTTCCGAGAGACGTGAACATTGAAATCGTCCTCGAATCCTGATGTTATTTAAAATCACTTTTCTTGGAACTTCTGGCACCATTCCAAGCGTTGAGAGAAATTCCCCTGCTGTTTTCGTCCAATTTGGCGGGCAGAGAATGCTTTTTGATTGTGGCGAAGGAACGCAGAGACAGATGATGATAGCCAAAACCGGCTTTCGTAACCTCGACAACATTTTCATAACCCACCTTCATACTGACCACTTCATCGGCATTTTTGGGCTGATTGAGACGATGTCCTTGAATGAGAGAAGCAAGGACCTTAACGTTTACTGCCCAAGGGCTGAGGTGCTTAAAGCTCTCTTTGAGTATTTCGGATACGACCAGCTCAACTACAATGTGAAAGTGAGGGAGCTGAAAGATGGGGATGAGGTAAAGTTTGACGATTTCAGGGTTGTTGCATTCAAAACAGAGCACATAGTCAAGAGCGTTGGTTATGCTATCATAGAAAACGACAGGAGAGGAAAGTTCAACAGAGAAAAGGCAGAGAAAGAACTCGGAATCCCACCAGGACCGCTTTATGCGAAACTTGCAAGAGGAGAGACAATAGTCTGGAAGGGAAAGGTGATAACGCCAGACATGGTTTTAGGAAAGACTAGAAAGGGGAGGAAGGTTGTATACACCGGCGACACGAGGCCGACTGAAAGAACTGTTGAAATTGCAAGGAATGCAGACTTGCTAATCCATGATGCATCCTTCAAGGAGGAACTGAAGGAGTGGGCGATAGAGAGCGGGCATTCTACAGCAAAAGAGGCGGCAGAGGTTGCAAAAGCAGCGAATGTTAAAAAGCTTATCCTCACACACATAAGCACCCGGCATTCCAAAGATACGACTCCTCTGCTTGAAGAAGCGAAGAAAGTTTTCTCCAACACGATAGTGGCGGAAGATTTTCTAAGTATTGAAGTGAATTACGAGGATTGACTGTCAATTATTTTCTGGCTAAACCTTGTTTGTCGACGTGTCCGAATAAGCATCAAACAACATAAATAATTGAACAACTTACCATCTTTTATGGTGACGGCGGATATAGCAGAAAATAACCTTGTTGAGTTGCTGAAAGAGTTTGACATCTTTGAGAGGAAC
>JAPDIT010000069.1 GCA_029259455.1 Archaeoglobi archaeon | reverse complement strand
TCTTTTGAACCTGTTAAAAAGAGGTGCTCTCTTTCTGTCCTGTTAACAGGGATGATGATTAAGCTCGGTTTCAGGGAAAAGAAGCTCATTCAGAGGTTGTCAGAGTGGTGATGTGGGGAAGACCCTAGAAGTTGGGATTACAATTTCAAGCCATCTTGAAAGAGAACTCGGTGCTTACAATGCAGAAGATTTAGTTTTCCGTAGGAACTCTAAAGGACTTCTGGATGTATACGTATATCTTCCCCCATATGTAGATACGAGTTCAGACATCTATATTGAACTCATTGGGTACGCCATTTTCGATTCGCCATTTGGCGAGTTCGCTAAAAAGATACAATGCGAAAGAGTTAGAATTGCTCCAGAAGATTGGAAGACGTAAACACACTTGTGAACACTTTCGAAAATTTTAAGGGTATGTTATATAACATTAGTCAGAAGGTGGCGAAATTGAGAGAAGGCATCATTGAAAAGTTCGTTAGCAAGTTTGAACCCAGAGAGGGTACAATACAAGGGCATGTGTACCTCCCTAAAGAGTTTGCTGGAAAAGAGGTAGTTGTTATTCTTAAAGATGTATTTTCAAAGCACGAGTTATTACCACAAGGAACACTTGAAAGGTTTAAACTCCTATTCAAAAGACACAGAAGCTTGTGCAAGCTTATAGAGCGTGAGCACAGCACAAAGATGTTCAGCATAGTGACAGAAACTTGGAATCCAGTTACAGGGTGTTTACACCATTGCAAATATTGTTGGGCAAGAAGGTTAGCTGAAACAAGACTAAAAAACAGTAGAAGATACTGCAACGGATTTACTCCAAGATTAAACAAAGAGGAGTTTAATAAAAAATTTAGGGGAGGGGTTGTTTTTGTCAGTGATATGGGTGACTTGTTCGGAGAATTTATTCCAGATGAGTGGATTGAGGCAGTAATAAAGCATGTGAAAAAATTCCCAAACACTTTTTTCCTGTTTTTAACTAAGAATCCTTCAAGGTATAATGATTTTGATTTTCCAGAGAATGCAATTTTAGGGGCTACTATAGAAACAGATAAAGATGAAATATATGGCGAGATTTCTAAATCTCCCAAACCAAGCGAAAGGATTAAGGCTATGGTTAAACTTGATTGGGACTTCAAATTCCTATCTATAGAGCCGATACTCGATTTTTCGCCAAAATATTGGCGAAAAATCGAGAAAATAAACCCATTTATGATTTACATAGGCTATGATAACTACCACAACAAGCTACCTGAACCTACTCTCGATAAAACTCTTTCTTTGACTAAAAAGCTAAGAGATAATGGATTCTTAGTTCTTGAGAAAACCATGAGGAGAGCTTGGTATGAGAAAGAAGGGTGAAGAGTTTGACCCTCTAAAATGGTTGCCTAAGAAACTTGATAAGACTTTAATAGGCGAATACATAAAGCGGATCGAAGCCAATTTTGACAAAAACGAGCTGTATAGAGCCCATCTTTGGACTCCTCTTAAGCTAATCGCCCTAATGTGGTGGCTTACAATTTATTCAAGAATAGTTCCAAGATACTTCTCTAGCTACTGGTATATCGATTTGCTCGCCTCCTCTGGAGCTAATGTCATCGAAGAAACTGGAGATGTAATCTTGGGTTCACCACTTCTATCATACTTAATTCCCTATGAGCCGTTTAAGCGTCACATCTTCGTAGAGCTTGATCCACAAAAACGGAGAACATTAGATAAAATGCTTAGACATTTCAAATTTTCAAATTACGATATACTCGAAGGAGATTGCAATGAGAAAGTTTATGACATCCCTCTCAATGACATTGATCACTATTTTTGTTTCATAGACTGTGAGGGGTTAGAGGTGAAATTGTCTACTCTTGAATACTTATTGAGGTATCGTGGCGATATACTCTTTGTTTTTCAGACAAGCGGTGTAAATAGAGTCTTTTCAAAGGCAAAGAGAGGTTACAATATGAGAGCTCTCGACGATTTTTGTGGAGGAAATTGGTGGCAGTCTTGTAATGATGTAAAAAACCTTTTAAGCCAATACATGATTAGAGTTAAGCAAAGAGCAGATAGTTTACGTGGATTTGAGAATTTCGTAGATTATGTTCGAGTTAAAGGTAGAGGTGGAGGATTCGTCTACGAAGTCATCCTAATTTGTAGAAAGGGGGATTACGTGAAGGCATGGTTAGACTTAAAGAGGAAGTTGGAAGCTCTCGAAGATAAAGACGTGAACATCGCTTTGAAGATCTGTAAAGGCGAGCTAAAAACACTTGATGAGTTTTTTGGACAGAGAACACTTGATTCTTTCTTCTAGTATTTCCTAATTGGTCTATATTATTAACTCAAATAATAATTTGTTAACAATGATTTGGAAATTCATTAGATACAAACGAATCTTAACAAATCTGGCTTTTCCAGCGAGTTTTAACGATTTAACAAACGAGTATAAACAGTTTAGGGGGAAAAATTGAGGTTTTAGACGACACTTAATTGATATCATTCAACAATGAGTTGATAATACCTTGTGAACTACTGCTCTTGTAGGTGCCTTTAGGGGTCTCTCGCACTTCCCTTCCAATCAGTTTCCTCCTCCTCTTTTTCTTCCTTGCCATTACCCGAACTTCTTCCTCAGCAGCTCCACCACGTCGTCTATCCTGGGAACGGTGGCCTTGTACCTGAAAACACCCCTGCCCCTCACATCTTCCACGTACACCCTAACCCTCAGCATCGCGTCACCTCCGCAGAAAAGCGAGGATCTTCTCCAGCAGCTCCACAACCTCGCTGAGCGGTGCGGACAGTATGAGCCTGTTGCCCTCCGTGCTGCCATCGCTTTCTTCAGCCTGAAAGACCTCCACCCACTCCTCGCTGTCGTTGCTGCTCAGCACGCAGACATCGAACTTGAAGCCGCAGAGCTCTCCGTCCTCCTCGAACCTCAGCACGAACCTCTTGGCCTCGTAATCCGCAACCACCGTCGGCATATCACCTCACCAGCCTGATAAGGGCGAGACCCCACATCATGCCCATCGCCATCACAAGAAGTCCCTTTACCCACACGGGGAGCCATCCATCTGCAACAATGCCGAAAATTGCGGGGATGAACACCATCGCCGACTGCTCGACCGTCATTCTCGCAGTAATGCACAGGAAGGCCAGGAAGCCGAATGCGATGAGCAGCACCACAAGACTCGAGCCGAAGACGTTCACCATTCCGCTCCAGAACAGATCCTGAATCTCCGTGACGTTCATTTTACATCAACCTCCCCCTCACCCAGTAGATCAGGGCGAGCGTGTAGAGCGTCGCATAGGGCAGGCCGAACACGAACTTTATCTCCGCCGGAACGCCTGTAGAAAGTAGCAGTGCGTAGGGGGCGGCTATCACATCGATGAACAGCCCCGGCAGGTTCCAGAGCATGGTGGCCGAGCTGACGATATCCGGGTTGGTGTTGTTCATCATCTGCTCGGCCGAGCTCATCAGATTGACTCCGGTAACTGAAAAACCTGAGAGCACCAGGAAGATGTTTGCACACAGCATCATCACGATGATCTTCGTGCCGATCATCCGATCCCCCTCCTGATTATGTACATCGCCACCGTGAAGACGCAGCAGAGCAGCACCGCAACCCAGTCTGCCAGGCCGACAACTGCCAGCCCCGCGAGGGCTATGACGCCGACGGGGGCGGCATTTACACCGAGCGTCGAGGCACCATACATCGCAAGCCAGGCAACCAGCCCGCTCAGGAATCCCCTTGCAGAGGGGGAGAGCTGGGAGCTCAGGTTTTGGGCCGTGGTGAGCAGATCCCAGGTGTAGTTGCCGGTGGTGACGTTGTACGTTGCCTCCTCCCACTCCTGCGTGATGTTGCAGGGCAGCGTTATGATGTAGTTGTTCTCAACCGGCTGAACGCTCACAACCTTCTCGCTGTTGTTCACGTTGATTACGTAGGCTCTTCAGCTTGTCCAGCCTGAAGGCCACGCTCCCTGTCTCGTCGGTGTAGCCACTGCCCGTTGCGTTTCCGTTGTAGCTAACGTTTATAGGGATGTTTGCGACAGGTTTAAAGCATCTGTACACCTTGAAGCTCACAACCCAGGAGGTTTTGAGGGGCGTGAGGTAGGCGGTGACGGTCATGTTCTTGTCCACCGTGATGGTATACTTCGCCACAGCGTAGTTTTCAGCCCACACCTCGAGCGTGTAATCTCCGGACACGTTCTCGAACGTTATGTTGCCGGAACTCGTCGATTTCAGCACGTCGTCAAGCTTGGCGTAGAAACTGTCTATGCTCTTCCCCTCATCGTCCTTGGCGTACACCGTCAGGGTGTAGGCAAACGCTGGCTGCAGGACGAGGAGCACCGCAATCAGCCAAGCAGCAGCTCTTTGTAGTTCCACAGCAGGACCCCTCCGTAAAAGATGATGCAGGCAACCAGCCCGTACTTCCCCCACGCCTGCCCACGCCTCTCAGCAATTACGGCGATCGAGGTGATCACCGCGGCGGTTACGAATTTCACGATGGGCAGCAAGTACAGGTGGCCCGTTAAACCCCGCAGCAGCGGGTTGGCCTTCGTTCCATATCCGCCTAGGATGAAGCAAACAGTGAAGGTGGCGTCGCAGACCGACAGCAGCACGAAGAGCAGGGCCAGCCTCTCGACCCTCATCACCCCTCCCTCAGGATTATGGGCTTGGCGTAGTAGTAGATGGCCGACAGGATGCTTATCACGATCGACGCCGGAACGAGCTTGATGAGGAAGGCGGCTATGGTGTAGCCCTTATCATTAAGCGTTGAGGCAATGTCGTCGCAGTAGCTGATTATGTCGGGCATGAGCTTCATCGTTACGATCAGCATGATGAATACTGCAAACAGGCCGGCTATGGTGAACTGACCCTTAACGTCTTTCTTCAGCCTCTCGATCTCCTCCCTCAGCTCCTTTTTAACCTCCTCCTCGGCCTCCAGCACCTTGCGGTAGATGAACACGAGAAGCAGCGTGAATAGCGGGACGAACAGGCTGCTGAGCGTTACGGCAGCAGTCACTACCGTCGCGATCAGACCGAGCAGAATCACACCCTCCACAAAACCTATTTTCGTTTTCACGTCAACCCCTCCTCCTCTTTTTCTTCTTCTTTTTCCCTCTCTTCCGGCCTTTCTTCCTCACCATCTGCTGCGCCACAGGGATCGAGGCAAAGCCGGCAGAGATCAGGAACCTCTCCCAGTATGGCCTGGCAATTTCGGGGATCAGCATGTGCATGCCCTTCCTCCCCTCTACAAGTCCGGCGAGCTCGTATCTCGACAGGACGTTGAAGCCCGCCATCAGGCCTGTCCACCAGTCCTTCCCCTCTCTGCCGGTCGGTGGCAACCAGGTCCACCAGTCTTTCTCCCCTTCGGTCAGTAGCATCGCCTTCGCCTCTTACCTGACGGGGACTGTGATGCCAGCATGGGTTCAGCCAGCATGGGTTCAACTATCCGGACGGTTATGGGTTCAACTTTCGGTATTTCATACGGAATGGGAGCAACGTATGGGACTATGGATATAACCGGAAACTCCTTAGTTCCCTCTTCCGGCTTCAGCTCAGGCTTCAGTTCGGGCTTAGGTTTGCTGATCGGCTCGTATGCGTCCTCAGGCCGTAGCTGGATGTTCGGTTTGAAGACCGTGAGTGCCGGCAGCCTCATCTGTGGTCCTGTCAAAGACAGAGCCGGCAGTATCGGAGATGTTGTTTTTGGCGTCGTTTTTGTGGCAGCGACATCGGCGGCAACATCGGCTGCGACGTCGGTAACGGTTCTCGGCACGTAGATCGCTCCTTCCTGCCTTTTGACTGTCACGGTCTCAGCTTCAGCCTTTGTCCCCTCTTTAGCCTCTCTCGCAGCCCTCGCCCTCTCCAGTCTTTCCCTGACAACGCCGTCGATCTTGAAGGGTGTTTTCGGTCTAACCTTCGTCTCGGATTTGGGCCTCGTAATTACCGCCGTGTCGGACTCCGGCAGCTCGAACTCCTCCAGAACCTTCGATTTTATCCTCTTTACAGTCTCGGCCGAGATCCTGACAGTCTTCACACCCCCAATCTCTCCTCTGTAAATGAGTTCAAGATCCTCAGGGAGAGAGATGTAGATCTCCTCCGCAACATTACTTCTGAAGTTCTTGAACAGCGTTGCAGAAGTCTCGCCGCCCCTCGTCTCGCTGATCACCACATCCTTTCTACCCCTCAGTCTGTCCACGATGCTCTGATACTCCGTTATGACTCTAATCTTCGCAGGCTTCCTCAGCGTGATCTTCCATGCCGGCTCCACCGTTTCAACCTTTGTCGCTCTGACGGGGGTTGCAGCCACGTTCAGCTCTGCGCCCTTCTCCGTCTTATAAACGGTTGCCACCTCTTCTTCTTCGAAGGTCTTGCCCCTCCTCAGCGTTTTTGCCGTCACCCCGCTCTCCACCCCAGCCACCTCCGCCTTGAATCCCTGATACTCGACCGCCGACTTCTCCACCCTGATGTTGACGGGCTCCATATCCACGATCCTCGTTGATTCGGTGATGAGCGGCCTGTTCAGGGGTTTACCCTCATATACCACCTTGTTGCCGATGATTATTGTCTGACTCACCGGTTTGGGCTCGGTCAGAGCGGATCTCACTGTTTCAACACCTCTGCCAATTCCCCTGCCAATTACTCCAGCCCCTCTACCCACAGCGAAGCCGACTGCTTTCCCTCCGATCGCAGCCCCAACAAGCGAACCGGTAAACTCCGCTGGATTTTCGAGAGCTTGAACGGCCATCGACGCTCCGACGGCGCTCGGTTTGGTGGCGAGATTCGCAAAAAACGCAGGGGTCTCCACCAGACCGATTATGCCGGCTCCGACGCCGGACGCGAACTGACCGGCAGCACTAAACGGACCCGTCCTCTCCCTGAGCCACTCCACCGCGGACTTCTCGGCCTCGTAGAGCTGCTTTCCTATGACGGGGTAGTCCCTGGCTGAGTAAGGCGGTGTTATCTCCTTCTCCATCGACCTCAGCCCCTCCCTGAGCTTTTCCGCCTCCTCAACTTCCCTGTTGTACTCGCTTATCCTCGCATTGAGCTCGCTGTACAGCTCCTCGTCCTTCACCACCAGCTTCCTCTCCCTATCCTCCGTGACCCACTCTGCCTTCCCCTGCCGCACTCCCTGCTCCATCAGCTGCTCAATGCCCTTTTTTCTCTCCTGCAGCCCACTGACTTTTTTCCGATACTCTTCCAGCGTGCGATGATACTCCATGCCCTTGCCTATGCCGCTCACGGCATCGAAAATCGTCAAGGCAGGGATTCCAGCACGCAGCGAACTGAAGAACGGGTCAAGTATCCTGCCCACATCTCCGAACACCGTCGCTCCCGTAACCTCTCTGAATCGGAAGGCACCAGCAACTCTGCCAAAAATATCTTCGAACCAGCCCCCGAACCAGCCCCTCTTGACCTTATACGGTTCCTGTTTCGGCGGCTCATAAGGTTCATACAGCATCCTCCCCTCCGCTCCGGTTAGCAGGGCCATGTAGGCGTAATCTGCTCCCCA
>JAPDIT010000016.1 GCA_029259455.1 Archaeoglobi archaeon | reverse complement strand
TTTCGAACCTGTGAGAAAGAAGTGCTCTCTTTCTGTCCTGTTAACAGGGATGACGATTAATCTTGGTTTCAGGGAAAAGAGAGTTATTCAGAGGTTATCAGAGTGGTGATGTGGAGAAGACCTTAGAGAGCTTTGAACTTCTCGGCATTTGTTGAAAGACCTTTTGTGGGAATGCCGGCGTAAAGCAGGAGTGTTTTCAGGATGTAGGAGGCTGAGGGATAGGGGATGTAGATAAAGCTGTCAAGCTGCTTTAATTCGTCAGATTCGATTACGCAGAAATTTTTCCTTGTTTCCTGAGCCGTTTTCCTTCTAGTCAAAGCTTTCGATTTCTCAGCAAATCCTGAATCAAAAAGGCTAAGCAGCTCCTCTCCTCTCTCGGTTATTCTCGCCCTCCCATTTCTCCATTCCAGAAGCCCCTGCCTTTTGAGCCTGTCCAGCCTTCTTAGAAGGTGGCTCTTGAAAAGTTCCAGTTTCCTGAACTGTAAACTTCAATCGGCTTCCTGTCTTCCTGAAAGCTTTGAGCAGCTCTAACTCGTCGAGCATACAACCCTGATTTCCACTTTACCATTCATGCTGCCATTCAGCCTTAAAAACTTAACTTCGACGATATCATTCCCTTTTTAGCCTCGACTAATTTGGAAGCTTTCATGGGGGAGCTAAAATCCAACCTTACGAGTCTAGCTACTTCCGTAGACGCAGTTCAATTATGTTCTGAGACTGCCAACCTAATCACTTCCTTATCCTCGCCACGATTACTCCATCCCTCACGATCTCGGAGGGGGAGATCAGAAGCAGATGATTTTCATCTCCTCCACCGCCGTAAACTCTCTCGTTCTTGAGAACTCTTTCATCCAGGATTACCTTGCAGTTATGCCCCACGGGCGGAACACCGCCAGCTGGAAATCCGGTTAAATTCAACACTTCTTCCCTACCAGCGACTCTCACATCCTTTCCGACCAGCTTTTCAACCCTCTTTAAGTCAACAGACGACGTGCCGTCAACGATTGCAATTACAGCTTCATTTTCTGCAACAAGGACGATGGATTTTACTATCTGCCTCTTACTGCATTCAAGTTCTTCCGCTGCCTCTTTAACAGTTGAAGCTTTTCCGACTTCTATGATCTTTGCATCAATGCCCTCCTCCATGATGTAATTCCTGAGCCACTCTACACCCTTCATTTTTCCCTGATAATTCTAAATCTGCATTTTCCCGATCAGGCACTGAAGGTATTCAACGGCATTTATCCAGTCGTCCGATGATGTCTCTCTGTAAGATGCTGTGAAGTATGGAATCAAGGCCGACAGAGCGTGTATGCAGAGCTTGCCCTTTATAATCGGGTCTTCAACTTCGATTGTGTCTCCCTTTTCGTAGCTGGCGTAGCATTTTCCCCTCACTTCATCAATTACGAGTTTCAGCCTGTACATGTTTTGATGTTATCAAATATGTTAAAAAATTTCTGACTTTTCAGGCCGGTCTGCTGTTCAACGCGTTTGAGAGATTGTTAACAATGTCTGCTCCCCCGAACTTCTCCGTGATCATCAGGAAAGCTGGAACCACTGTTAAAGCTCCGATTAGACTGAATACTATCGCAATAAAGGACAGAAAGCCGAAGTCCCAGAGCATCGGAAATGTTGAGAGCATTAGAGCCCCAAAACCTCCAGCCATTGTTAAAGCAGATGTGACTATTGCTTTTCCAGTCTCCTCTATTGCAACTGTTACTGCCTTTTCCGGCGGGTGTCTCTCCCTCTCCTCGGCGTACCTCTCAGCCATGTGGATCGAGAAGTCTATTCCTAAACCGAGAGTTATCGAGTTTATTGCTATGGACATTATTGTCTGCTTCATTCCTACTAAGAACATCATTGTGTTGAGAACGCCGATAACGGTCGTTATGGCAACTAAGGGAACTACCGCCCTTGTTATCGAACGGTAGGTTGTGAAGAGCAGTAGAACGATGAGTCCGTATGCAACTAAGGTCATCTGAGTCTGGCTGTTCAGCATTATTTCGCCGAGGTGAGACATTATCACAGGCTGTCCAGTTATGTAATAGCCTTCATGCCACCCAAAGAATTTCACGTCCCTCTTAAGGTATTCCGTAAGTTCCACTCTCTTCTCGTGAGTGTCTGCGGATGTGTAGAGATACAAGGCGAGAGTGTGACCCGAAACGTACCTCGTCAGAACATCCTCTGGTATCATTCCCAAAATCACCGAAAGCTCGGCATCGCTTTCTGGCAGCCTGCCCAGATATTCCTTTATCATCGAGGATAGGGAGTCGGACTTGTAAACCATGTCCTCCTTGCTCATGATGTACTCTCCTAGCTCGTCCAATCTTTTAAGCTCATCAACGCCGATCTCATCGACTGAGAGAACGATTGTGTAAATGTACTGCTCACCCATGACGTCTTCAAGCTCGTTGAATCTCACAATTGCCGGCAGGTTCTCCGGGAAGTACTTCTTGGTGTCTGTTTCAAGCTTTATCTGTGTGCTCGCGTAAGCCCCGAACACTATGACTACAAGAGCCAAAGCCAGTATGGCTTTGGGTTTTGATGCGGTGAGAGATGCTACGGAAGTCAGAACCCTCTCCAAAATTCCGACTCCCCTCTTTTCCTCCTTTACTTCCGTTGTTTTCTCTTCTCCTTCTTTCTCTTCTTTATCCAGTATCTTCAAAATTGCCGGAAGGAAGGTTATCGAGAAGATGTAGGCGATTATCAGGCCCAAAGATATGATTATTCCGAAGAGTGCGATCCCCGGAATTAAGGTTGTTGCCATGGACATGAAGCCTATGACTGTGGTGAGCATAGCAAGGATTACGGCCAAGCCAGTTTTTGTTACAGCTATAACAACCGAATTGTCTCTATCGACTCCTCTCACTCTCTCGTGCTCGTACCTGTTCTGGATCTGTGCAGCGTATTCGATTGCCAACCCAATTAGTATCGGCAGAGTTGAGCTTATATCCGGGTCGAGCTTTATGCCAGCAAGAGGTAGAAGACCGACTATGACTATCACGGAGAATACAGAAATAATGAGGGGCATGAAGGCGGTATATTTTCTCCTGACGGCCCCACTGAACGTTACGAGAAGCAGAACGACCATTGCAATTATTGAAGCCGTCGTCGTCATCCCCGTCTCCTTTTCAGATACTTTGACGATTTGGTAACTTAGAACGGGTGATCCCGTGACTTCGGTTGTTATTCCTGCTGGCCTGTGCGTGAACTCAACAACCCTCTCTATCTGCTCGGCGAGCTCCATCGTTTTATCTGGATCCGTTACAGTTACGGTCACCATCATTAATGCGAGCGTTTTTTTAGGAACGAACTGATGTGCGTAGAGATCGGTCAAACGTTCAAGCTGTGATTCATCGCTTGGCAAAACTCCCCCGTTCAGCTCTGCAATTATCGAAGCCGGAGATGTCACACCTCCTACGCCGTCAACGTTCTTCAGATTCTCTCCCAGTTTGAGCATGTACTCGTAGACGTCTCTGCTCACCACATTGTCACTCTTAATCATTACGTAAACTCCCTCAGCTCTAACTCCAAAGTCCTTTTCGTAGAGTTGGAGGTCCTTGTAAACCGGATCACCGATCGGAAAGTATCTCTCATATTCCATAGACGTGAACTCTGTCTGTGAGGCGGAAATCAGGAAGACTACGACGACTAAAGCCGTAACCGAGGCTACGAGTCCTGGCCTTTTTGCAATAAATTTCGAAATTTTTTCGAGAAAATCCTCAAAGCTCACTTCCTGCGCCTCCTCAGGTAGTAGTACGCAACTGCTACGATGGCTATTATAGCAACCAAAGCAATCGCACCGTAGGGTGGCTGCGGCGGTGTAACTTCGATCACAGCCTTCGTAGGCTCGCTTATCGCCCACTCGTCCTCCAAGTCCTTGTACTTGACTTCCAGATTTAATCCGTACTTCTTAGGAGTTGCATCCGCATCTACGCTGAGCTTGAACTTCACCTCAGCCGTTTGCCTGGGTTTTAGTGTTCCTATGTATGCCGTGTCATCACTCGAAGAGAATGGATCCGTTATCGTCAACCTTGCAGTGGCCTCTCTTACAGTGAAATTTCCAACGTTTTTTATCGTGAAGGTAACTACTTTCTCACTTCCAGCTGCAATCTTCGGAGTTCCGTAGACCTCAAACTTTATCTTCGGATTTACCTTAACTCCTATTGTCACCGGATCGCTCTCGAAGTACTCGTCCATGGTCCTGTACTTCACGGTTATCTCCGCCGGATAGGTTACGGGCTTAGCCTCGTCACCCGCCTTCACCTTGAAGACGGCGGCAAACTCCTCTCCAGCCCTAACATCGCCGACGTAGTACTCGGCACTTAAAACGCTCAGTGGCTGTTTTGCGGTCAGTATCACACTCGCATCTTTCAAGTCCGTGGAGGGTCTAAGCTTTACAGTTACATCTCCCTTCGCATTCACGAAAACAGAGCTTTTGACATCAACCACATCAAAACTCGGTGCAGCTTTTACGTGAATTCCGAACGTCGTGCTCTCACTCTCCGTTAACCTACCATACTCATCTAGGTAAACCGCCTTTATGTGGAGTGGATAAACTCCCTCATCCTTCACATCAAACTTGATGTAGAAGGTCGCGGTTGCAGTTTCTCCGGGTTTGAGGTCTCCGACATAGTAAGCAGCTTTGGTTGTGGAGAGGGGCGATGTTGTGGGCAGCTGGGCACCCTGCATGCCGCCCATTCCAGGCAATCCCATTAGCATCCCCATCCCCATCGGCATCGAACTCATCCCCGGCATCATACCTGCGGGCATTGCACTCGACATCCCCTGCGATTGCAGGCCAAGGCCCTGGGGCTCTATGCCTGAAGGCGTATCGAGGACAAGGTATGCGCTTTTTGCAACTTTATCTCCAACATTTTTTACCTCAACGGTTACCTTGCCCTTACCCTTGCCTATCAGGTCTTCGGACTGTACACTGACCACTTCAAGCACGACACTCTTCTCCTCAACGTAAATAGCGATTGGTATCGTTTTGGTCACTTTTATGTAATCTATTTCATACTTTTTGAGTATTGACTGGTAAACATATGTCTTCGTTCCGTTTCCTGTCTCCTGACCGTTAACTATCTCGTACTGAATCTGCTGCTGGACGGGTATGTAGGGTTCTGATGGATTAAACGGGTTTGGGTACGTTTCAAGAGTTTTCAGTCCATCTATCCTGTAAAACGTGGCCTTTAAGTTGAGCTCGTATTTTCCGGCTTTGGCATCGTCGCTGATTTTAACGATAAAGTTCAGGGTTGTGGGTTGCATAGGTGGCAGGGCGGGAATGCTCTGCGTGGGGGTTTTCACTTCAATGCAGTCGTTGCCTTCAAGCGTGAACTTCACATCGTATGCCGTGAAGAGCATATCCTCGTTCTGACCGAAAAATCCCGCTTCATCCATGTTGTCGTACTCAACCTTTTCCCTTGTTGCGTTGTTGTACACGACCAGTGTAAGGGTCTTCTGATCTCCCCTCTCGAAATAGTTTGAACCGTAAAAAGAGACTGCTATGTCTGGCTTCTCCTCATAATCTAAAGCGTATGCTGGTACAACAATAGCTGCAAGCAGAACCATGGCCAGTAAAGCGATAAACATCCTCCTCATCTCACCACCTTTTGTAGGTAGCCCGACAACTTTTTATATAGTTTTCGATTTAGTTTCAGCATGGACATCGTTGAGGTGCTGAAGTCCTTCGGATTCACAGAGTACGAGGCGAGAGTTCTGCACACGCTTCTTCTTCACGGTGAACTCACAGCTAAGGATGTTGCAGAACTCAGCGGGATACCTAGAACTTCAGTTTACGACGTGATGGCTCAGCTCGAAGCGAAGGGGTTGATATCCTCTCACGGCAAGCCGCTGAGGTTCAGGGCCATTGATGCTGATGAGCTTGTAAAAGTTGTATCGAGCATAGTTACTGACAGACTGGAGATGCTCAAAGCAAGCCTATCCAAATTGAGAAGTGAGGAACCTGTGGAAATCAGAGTTTACAAGGGAGAGGCAATGCTCGGAATTTTGAAAGCCATGGTTAGAGAGGCTAAGGAAATACTCGTCCTCCTGTCCTACATCACGGACGACATGGCAAAAATACTGAACTCGGCTAACTGCTCACTTACAGTTGTGGCTTCAAACGCCTCAAGGGTTAAGGGGAAATGCTACGAATTTCCAAAAGGAAACATATTTGCAGATAAAATGAAAATGTTCTGCCATGGAGTAATGGTCTTTGACGACAGAGCCGGAATGATAGTGTTTATGAACGGAATTGCGCTGTCCATCGTAGTTTACGATGAGAGCCTCGTTTTATTCCTCAAAATGCTCATAAACTCGATGATCGAGTTCTTCGAAGAACTAAGATCCAAGACTTCTCAAAACGGAGATTATCGAGCCCAGGGATAGTTCTGCACCTCTTTTTCTTTCCGTTAAAATTACCCAGGGAATTCTCAGAAACGCCGACAGTATCTTTCCTTTTTGAAGATTTTCAACGAATGCGTGCTCCCTCTCAACCCACCTGAACTCTCTCAACACTCTTTCTTCGTACTCGTGAAGCGAGTCTTCAACTAGGCATTGATGAAGAAGCTTCGCACACTGCAGTGCTGGAGCATTTCCCTCCCCAAAACCGCTCACGCAACCAATCGCCTCACCGACACCGACAACATCTCCACTGATAAAGGGTCTGCATTTCGATGGGGGGAGCATCCTCACCTTGGCTCTGCACGTGCATACTGCATCCCTTTTCTCAAATCCGTACTTTTGCCTGAGTTTCTCTATCATTTCCTTCGCCCTTCCCTCGGTTAAATCCCCAGCCCCTATGTGCCAAAGACCCTCTCCAAGCGGAAAGGCCCATGCGTAGCCAGTTCTTCTGGCATACGCGTAGATGTTCTCCTCCGCATCATGCTTTTCGATCATCTGAATGGTTGGGTATAGCCCACCGTCTATCTTCGGAAGCAGCGCTCTGCTGTGTCCGGTGGCATCAACCTTCAGGTCTGCCTGTATCTCCCTGAACTCGATTTGACCCCACAGGTCTTCGAGCAACCTCTTCCTGTCGAAGATAACGATATTCCTGTTCTTGAACTCTATTCCGTTTGCCACCGCGTATCTGGGTTTGATCAGAAAATACTCGTCCAGATTCACTCCGATAGCTCTGTACAGCTCCTTCGCCTGTCTGTATGCAATTCCCCAGGCGCACCTGCAGTCCGGTTTCGACCTTACATCCTTGATTCCCACTTCGTACTCTGGGCTGAGAAGCATGTAAAGGTAGCTCCCAGCCATTCCAGCACCGTATATCTGGATTTTCAAGGCCTTCACCCACCTAAACGCAGGTTCAGTTGCTATACTTTCAGATCGTAGAGAGACATTACCTCCCTACTTAACGGACAATATTTATCCACAACGACTTGTTTCTTTATTGTTTATCTTATCTCTTCAATTTATATTACTTTTGAGGATATATTACTTTTGAGGACGTGTCCGAATAAGCATCAAACAGGTGACGGCGGATATAGCAGAAAATAACCTTGTTGAGTTGCTGAAAGAGTTTGACATCTTTGAGAGGAACGAAGTGTCCATAGAAATAAAACTTGCAGCAATAGCAATGTACATCCTCTCATCAAGC
>JAPDIT010000070.1 GCA_029259455.1 Archaeoglobi archaeon | reverse complement strand
GCACAATCTCTCTTCCGGCAACCTTCATCACAACAGGGAAGCCGATTTGCTTTGCTGCTTTAACGGCCCGCTCTTCCCTCTCGCAGAAGATGCAGGTAGCGGTTTTTATGCCGTATTTTTCGAGTAAGGTTTTGGATTCGTGTTCGAGGAGTAGCATGGAATTGCTTTGATTAACCTATATATTACAATTTTGCTGTAAATTTTAACTCGTTAAATTCTCAGAAGTGTACCGTCAAACATGACAGCATACCACTCTTTGTAACCGTGCCTCCTGAACATGAAACCGGCAGGTCTGTCAAGATTAACAGCTGTTGAGGCGCAGAGGTCGTTGAAGGCGGGAAGCACAACAACCCTCCTCCCCCCCTCTATCTCTCCCGTAAGGAACACCCTCTCCCTGTAACCCCCTGCAGGATCTCTGATGAAATATGCCGGATGCGCATGGCCGAAAATCAGAAACTTGGCATCCAGAATATCTTCATCAGGCACGGCGTGGCCATGAAAAATTCCGTACTTTCCAATTTTAATGGCTTTCTCACACTCCAGACCTATGTCGTGATTCCCCCTGAGCAAAATTAGCTCTGTAATACCGCCAACTTCACTTATGAACTTCTCATGCTGACCTCTTTTTCCGAGATGCTTCAAATCGCCAGCAACAATCAGCGTTTCAGCCTTTTCAGCTACGCCAAGAGTCTTCTCAATCAACTCGCTGTCGTAATGCCTAACGAGACCAAGGTGGACGTCAGCGATGACAGCTTTTCTGCCGATAAAAAGCACATCCTCTTCTATCCTCATTTTACTGGAAGACTTCCTTCTCAACTTCTTCGATGTAGGATGAGATGTCTATTCCTGCCTCTTTGGCAACGATTAGGGCCGCAACTGAAAAGCTTACTAACCCACCTAGCTCTTCCTGCTTCTTGTTGACCATCGAGAAAACTTCTCTGCTATCTTTCTTTAGTTTCGTCGCAATTTCCTCAACGATTCTGTCTGTCACAGACCTTGAAAGGAGGACCGAGAGGTCTGGTTTGAAATTATCAAGCTCAACATCATCAAGATCAAAGGTTGGCTGGAGCTCTTCGTCCCCTTTGAGCAAACCCTCTTTCTCCGCTTCTTCTACAACTTTCTTGCTCCCCTCATGTGTAAACCAGTTCAGATCAAAGCTCATGGTGTAAATTAACTCGCTTCTTTTCATTTTCCTTTTCCCCTTGCTCTTGAACGCTGCAGCGATAACCTTGCGCATCATTTCAGGAAAAGAACGAATCAAGAGTTAAATTTTTTCCGGCCTTCTCCTTTGCCCTAACCTCCTTCTTATCCTCCTCTCCCCTTTCCTTTTTTTCTTCGCTTACCTCTGTAATTGTCTCTGAAACTTTATCAGCTTTCATGAAGCTTTCAAGGAAAGTTTCATCCTCGATTCTGTGCAATCCGTGTTTCCCAACATACTCCCAAATTTCAGCACCCTTCTCTCCAGCAAGGAATTCAAGCTCTTCCTTGGTGAATTCGTAAAAAGCCGCTATGGTTGCAGCCTTATCTACATCAAGCTCTCTCAAAAGGAGTTTTATCGTGGGAAACATCTCAGTTCGAGCTTTTCTCGTTGAGAGGTGGCTATATTTTCCAATTTTCTCAAGAATCTTTCTCGTCATCTCTCTCTTGCTTCTGAGTTGGAAAAGCATCTGCCACACAACCGGTCTTCTGTACCTCGTAAAGCCTTTCTTCGGTTTTTCCTTGGCTTGCTGAACGCCTACAGTCATGAGATAGCTAGCATACTTCCAGAGCCTGTAGTACTGCCTCCTCCTAACTCTGCCGAGGAAAATGTCTGCCCTTGAAAGCGCCCCGTAAGCATTGACAAGTTCTATCCCCGAATACTCTAAGGGAACGTTCTCCTCAACCCAGTGAATAACGTCTTCAGGAGACTCATCCAGAAGCATAGCCTCGCTGTAAACAGCAGGGTTTTTCGTCTTGAAAATCATCTGCATAACTCTGAAAATGTCTTTTTCCTGCGTTCTCTTCGTTAGGAAAACATCTTCTGGCTTCAGCTCTTCTCTACCCTCTGCAAGAGCTTGAAAATCGTTGATTGCCGCTCTTAAGTCACCTCCAGCGTTCTCAGCAATCTGAAGTAGAACCCTCTTATCGACTTTAATCCCCTCTTTCAGAGCAATTCGCTCCAGAACTCTTGCTACCTGATGCTTCGTGAGCCTTTTGAAATTGATCATCTCACATAGATTTCTTAGCTCTGGAGAGAGCTTATAGGGGTCATTGGCAATCAAAATCAATGGCTGAGCGGACTTTCTTTTAATTAACCTTATGAGAGCTGCTTCACCTCCTACATCCTCCTTCTTGTGAATGTTGTCAACCTCATCAAGGATTATCAGCTTCAGCTTTCCCGCTCGTGAAGAGAGAAACTCGCCCTCGTCGCTTATTGTTTCGTTAAACGCACCTTCCCCCACAATTCTTTCGATAATCCTCCAGCTTCTCTGGTCGCTGGCGTTGAGCTCAACAACCTCCCAGCCCATTGTGTTGGCGAGTGCGAGAGCAAGGGATGTTTTTCCGACACCAGGTGGACCTGCAAGCAGTAAGGGTTTGTTCCCCCTCTTCCAGCTCTTGGCCCACTTAATAACCTTCGAGATTATTTCCTTATCTGCAACAACTTCTTCAATGGTTTTCGGTCTGTACTTCTCAACCCATAGCATTGAACCTTACTCGTCCCAAAAGTATATCACTTTATCTCACTCAGAAAACGCCGGGATGATTCTCTCCGCATAAACCCTGAGAACGTATTTGGGGTCTGGGCCAACGTTTATGAGTATGAAGTGCTTGACCTCAGCCTTTATGAATTCCTCTATTTTCTCCTCGCAGTCTTCAGGTGTACCTACTATAAAGAAGTCTCTTATCATCTCTTCAGTAACAAGAGATGACAGCTTTATAAATTCCATGAGCATTGCATCGTCAAGAAGGAGCTGTTCGAAGTAGAACTTTTTGGAAACTCCTTCGGGCAATTCGAGGTTGTATCCAGCCTGTTCAGCCTTCTCTACTGCAGAAACGATTACACCGCTGTACCGCTTTGCCCTCTCCATCGCCTTCTCAAATGAAGGATCTACTGCAGTGTAAATCTGCAGAGCTGTATCGATCTCCTCAACCTTTCTTCCAGCCTTTTCACAACCGCGTTCAACATCCCTGAGATTCTCCCTGTAAGTCTTCGGTGTTTCGGTGATTGGCATCCATCCTTCACACATCTCTCCTGCCAGCTCCCTCGTCTTGGGTCCATTTGCCCCCAAGTAAATGGGAATCGTCTTTTGAATTGGTTTTATTTGGAGAAAAGCATCCTTGAATTTGAACTTCTTTCCATCATAGCTGAACTTCTCTCCAGTCCAGAGCTTCTTCATGACCTCTATTCCCTCTCTCAGCGTAGTGTACGGCATTTTCCACTCTATTCCGAAGGGTTTAATGTTCATCGCCTCTCCAGCTCCAAGACCGAGAAAAGCTCTTCCAAGAGAGAGGTGGTCTATGGTCGCCATGATCTGAGCCAGAACGGAAGGATGATAGCGAACAACATCTGTAACACCTGTTCCTATAATTGCTCTCGAAGTTTTAACGGCCAAGGCTGAAAGCAGTGAAAGGGCATTGGGTGTAAAGCCCGGAGGGACCATTAAAGTGTGGTCTGGAATGGTCAGGGAAAACATACCACTTTCCTCAGCCTGTTGGGCAATCTTCATAACTTTGTCAAGCGTGGGCATTGGTGGGGACAGGAGCATTCCGAACTTGACGCTCATGGTCAAAAACGAGTTTTTAATTACTTATAGCTTTTGTTTCGGTAAAAGATATAAATTATCATTTACAATTAAGATCATGCAAATGGTGAGATGCATCTTGGTTGTACTTGTTACAGCGCTCGTTTTTTCAGCAGCCGGATGCGTTTCGCCTCACGAAAAGCCGGAAAAGGTTTTAAAGCCAAAACCACCTTACCCAAAACCATCACAACCTGAAAAGGCAGAGAAGTATAAAGTTTCGGGTATTTGGACTCAGCTTAAAGGGTTGGACGGAGGAGACATGCACGTAATCAGGTCTGTGAACGGAATACTGTTCGTTTCTCATGGATTTTCCGGAGTATGGAGGAGCGAAGATGGTGGTAAAAGCTGGGAGATTGTAAACCAGAATGACTTTGTTGATGTCCACTTCTACGACGTGAAGGAGTACGAAGGCTGGATATATGCCGCTTCCAATAAGGGAATCTGGAAGAGTGGTGACGGCGGAAAAACCTGGGAGAAGGTTTACACCGGATACTCGGAGATAGACAATGGGAAATACCTTGTCGTTTCCCTCGCAGTTTATCAGAACAGGCTGTTCTTCACAGCAATCCTTGACAAATCCTATAGGAAGGAGACTGCTGGAACTGGCATGCTGTTTTACCTCGAAAATGGGAGAGCTGTAAAATTCGAGAGTCCGGCAAATGATGAAATACTTGTGGAGGCAAAAGATCCTACCTTTTCCTGTCAAGTCGCAGCTCTGGCCTTTATGTTTACGAACGGAAAGTGGGAGAAGATGACTGGAACAAGGGGTGGTGTTTCTACAACGTATGGCGACGGTGTTTTCTACACGACACTTGATGAGGTCAAAAAAGGATACGTCACGTTGACTGCAGTAAACGGCGGACTATTAACTCTCAAAATCAGGAATCTTGCCTATAATGGTCAGTGTCTATTTGCGGGAACTCAAGGGTTTCAGTATGTGAGGTTTAGTTTTTCTTAAATATTTTTAAAAATTAAAAAACACTTTTAAAAAATTAGACCCTCTCAACAATCATGGCCATCCCCTGCCCTCCACCGATGCAGAGCGATGCTAAACCGTAATCCACACCCCTTCTCTCCATTTCATAGATCAGCGTTGTGGTTATCCTCGCTCCAGTACAGCCAATTGGATGGCCCAGCGAGATACCGCTACCGTTGACGTTCGTTTTCTCCAAATCAAGCTTCAGCTCCTTTATGCAGGCCAAAGCCTGGGCGGCAAAAGCCTCGTTGAGTTCAATCAGCCCTATGTCCTCAATCTCAAGTCCAGCTTTCTTCAAAACTTTTCTTATGGCGGGAATTGGCCCAAGCCCCATGTATGCCGGGTCGATGGCAGCGGAAGCTACTGCCTTTATCCTAACCTTCGGCTCCAAGCCAGCTTCTTTTGCATACTTCTCGTCCATAACCAGAACTGCCGCTGCACCGTCATTGACTCCGCTCGCATTTCCTGCAGTCACAGCCCCATCCTTCTTGAAAACTGGAGGCAGCTTTGCAAGTTTCTCAAGGCTTGTGTCTCTGCGTGGGTGCTCATCCGTGTCCACTACAACTGTCCCTTTCTTCTGCTTGACTTCCACCGGCACAATTTCCTGAGCGAACTTTCCCTCGTCTATCGCCCTCACAGCTCTCATGTGACTCTCGTAAGCCAGCTTATCCTGCTCCTCCCTGGTTATTCCGTACCTTTCTGCTATATTCTCGGCCGTAATCCCCATATGGTAACCGTAGAATTTCTCCCAGAGGCCATCGTAGACCATTAGGTCGAGAAGCTCGTCTTTGGCTGTAATTGACATCCTGTAACCCCACCTCGCTTTTGGCAAACCATATGGGGCGTTACTCATACTCTCCATTCCTCCAGCAATGATTGCTTTGGCATCTCCCGCCATTATGGAGTGATAGGCTAAAGCTATAGCCTTGAGACCGCTCGCACAAACCTTGTTGACGGTGTAAGCTGGAATCTCTTTCGGAATTCCGGCAAGAATTGCAGCCTGCCTTGCTGGATTTTGCCCCTGAGCAGCCTGCAGAACATTTCCCATAATAACCTCGTCAATTTCCAGCTCAATTCCATCATAGTCGTATGCGGATTCAAGCTCAATCCTGCCTTTCTCCAGCTTCTCAGGATAAAATTCTACTGACTCCGGAGTTGGCTTTGGGGCGACCTCAAGCTTTTTCAGCAGACCCTTAATCGCAATGCTTCCTAGCTCGTACGCTGTTAGGTCTTTTAAACTGCCACCGAATCTGCCCACAGGAGTTCTTGCAGCACCTACAATAACTGCCATGCAAGAGCTTGTAGTCGTTAAAGAAAAACGTTTTTCTTTTTATCCCCACCTACTGTAATCCACATCAACACCAAGCAGCTCAATTATCCGTGAAACAGTGTGGTCAACCATATCATCCAAACTCTTCGGCTTGGTATAAAAGGAGAGAACAGGCGGAAAAATTACCGCTCCCATCTCAGAAAGAGTTGTTAGTGCTCTCAGATGTCCTGTGTGGAGTGGTGCTTCTCTAACGGCTAAAACGAGTCTCCTCTTTTCTTTCAGTGTAACGTCAGCCGCCCTCGTTATCAGGTTGTCGGCTATGCCATAGGCAATGGATGAGGCTGTTTTAACACTACAAGGAACGATGGCCATTCCGTTATACCTGAAGCTTCCACTGGCAAATGGTGCAGCAATTTCATCTTCATCGTAGTACTTGGTGGCAATCTCCCTCACATAGCCCTCATCGTAGTCAGTCTCCATCTTCAGAGTTATTTTGGCTGCTGAAGAGGCTACTGCGTAAACCTCGGCTCCAAGCTCTATCAGCTTCTCGATGAGTCGTATTCCAAGTATTTGCCCTGATGCTCCCGTTAAAGCTACGACAAATCTCATCAGATCAGCGGTTCTATGTCTTCATCGAATAATTCTATTGTTTTTGCCATTCTCATTTTCTCTGCTTCCTCTACTTCTTCTTTTGCCGCCGCTGCGAGTCTCTGCAGTTCCTTAACCCTTGGAATGTCCGTAACGTTCGCTAGAAGGACTAGAGCTGCAACGTACTTAGTCCTCTTTGTTGGGTAGTCTCCAGCCCTAACTTCCACACCTGCAATCTGCTCCTCAAGCCAGATCTTAGCCTTCTCAAGCCCCTTTCTGTCAAGATGTTCAGGTGGGCCAGCGACGAGGATTAAGGCTCTTTCCGCACTGTGAATGTTGCACGGCACAGTTAATCTTCCAAGTGCAGCCCTTCTTACGAGGGTGGCAATTTTCATCGGCTTATCATTCTCCAGAGCCTCAAGTTCTTCCTCTTCTTTCTTGCCAAAAAGTCCGAAACCCTTCTTCTTTTTCTCAGCCGATTCGGCAAGAGTTGTTGCATAACCGATCGATGAAATCCCTCCACCGCGGAGGGTGTTCACAACTTCGCTGCTATCAACAACCATTTCTCCAACAGCATCCTCCTCAATCGGTTCTCCCGCCCTTGCCAGTAAAGCAAGCCTTCTGACAACCTCTTCGTTAATCTTCGCAAATGATTCTTTAAGACTCATGCCCTCAAACTTCCACGCTCCATTGTCCACGAGAATCAAATTGTCAACGTACTTCAGTATGGAGATCATACTTCTCGCAGCATTGAGGGAGTAAAGCTTCCCCTCTTCAGGGGCTGGAAGAATTCCAACAGCGTAAACGGGTTCCGAATACATCTTGGACAGGTATTTGGCGAGGACTGGTGCACCACCACTCCCCGTCCCTCCACCGAGACCCGCAATAATCAGGAAAGCGTCCATGTCGTGCGTACCTCTCTCATCTATTGCGTTCAGAATTGTCTCGATGTCCTCCTGAGCAACTTTCGCACCCAGCTTGTTGTCAGTTCCAACTCCATGCCCCTTAACGATGGTCTGACCGATTAGAATGCGATCCTGAACGGGAACGTGTTTCAAGCCCATTAAATCTGTTCTTGCAGAGTTTATCGCAAGCCATCTCATCCTGATATTTGAACCTCTCATTTTCTCATTCTCGATAAACATGTCCAGTATCTTTCCTCCAGCCTGTCCGAATCCGATCATGAAGAATCTCATTTAATATCACCTCGACGCTAAGATTTAATGTCCTTTTTATTTAAACCTTTTTCCCCCAAACTTTTAGGTTGTGATATCCCGAAATAATTTCACTCTTCAAACAACCACCCTGCTATACTCAAAACCCCTTTCAGCAGGCAACTTCCTCAAAAAAGCCTGATAGGGAGTCTCCAGTTCATCAAAGTTCAGGCTCATG
>JAPDIT010000010.1 GCA_029259455.1 Archaeoglobi archaeon | reverse complement strand
GGTGGTTTTATTTTAGATTTAGGGTAATATGGTTTTGTCCCGTTGGAATAGGAAGTGAATCAGTTGTCTGCTTCTACTATGGAGCTATCTGAATTGAGATTAAATGCTAAGTTTGTGGAACCACCTATGATAGGTCATGTAATTCACTATAATTATCACCATAAAAGAAAAATTCGGGAGTAACAGCTATAATTAAACGCCCCTCTTTTTTAAATCTATGGATCCGCTTCAGATAACTAAAGACCTCATAAAAATTGACACCCGCAACCCGCCCGGAAATACTACAGAGGCGGTAGAGTACCTTTCCGGCCTTTTTTCGTCCTTTGAGCAGAAAGTTTATGTAAAGGAGGAGGGCAAGGAGAATCTTGTCGTTTACATCAGCAAGGGAAAACCTGAACTCATGCTCACTTCCCACCTCGATACTGTCCCTTCTGGAGATGAACTTCTCAACCCCGTGATAGTTGACGGAAAGCTTTACGGAAGGGGGAGCTGTGATGCAAAAGGGTGTGTGGCGGCAATCTGCTCGGCAGCCCAGATTGAGCCTGAATGCGGTCTCAAACTTGCCTTCACATCTGATGAAGAGATTGGTGGTGTAAACGGACTCGGATACGTTTTCGAGAAAGAAAAGGCAGATGCGGTGATTGTTGGAGAGCCGACTGGAAGTGGCATCATTGGAGTTTTGCAGGCAGCAGTCCTGGCTCTTGACATCGAGTTTAGGGGGAATTCCGGCCACACAGCCTCACATGACGCAAGGGAGGGGGCGATTTACAGAGCCTCACAGTACATAGTGGAGAAAGTCAAATCTTTCAGGAAGCTTCAAGGAAACTACGAGGAATACAGAAAATTCTTCGATGACCTTGGAATGGACTTCCTGATTAAAAGCTGGCATGCGGTCTTCAACCCCTCCATGATCAAAGGTGGTGTGAAGAGGAACGTTGTAGCACCGAAGTGCACGGTTTATGCTGATGTCAGATTTGCACCATGGATCAGCATCGAGGATGTGAGAAGAGAACTCTATGCCGACGACGTGGAGTTCAGAGTGGAGGGTTTTCTGCAGCCTTACGGTGTCAAAAGTGATGGGGTCAGGCTGGAGGATGATGTAAAGCTACTGAAAATCATGGTTGAGGCAATAGTTGAGGTGGGGCTGAAGCCGAAGGCTGTATTCTCACTGGGAGTTGGAGATACGAGGCATGTCAGAAAGCACGGAGTGCCTGCCTTCTACCTCGGCCCAGGTGGAGGAAATTTACACGGAGAGGACGAGTTCGTCTACGTGGATGAGCTTTACAGGACGGCTAAAATTTACCAGAATGTTATTAAAAGATTCTGACCTTTCCTTCAATCACCATGTCCGTTATTTTGCCGATGTTAGCAACCATTTCCTCCGCTATTTCCCTCGCCGGCCTCTCCATCTTTGAGATGTCGTAACCACTCTTCGGAATTATCTGAACGCTCAGAGCCTTGGGCTCGTTTATCGGTTTTCCTATCTGGCTTAGAATTCTCACATAGACTTCTTCAACTCCTTCTACCTCTTCAGCGATTCTAGATGCGATTTGATTTGCCAGCAGGTTGTAAATCTTCCCGACGTGGTTGACCGGATTTTTACCGCTGCTCGCCTCCATGCTCATCGGTCTTCCTGGGGTGATGAGGCCGTTGCACCTGTTCCCTCTTCCAACGCTACCATCATCACCATTCTCGGCTGATGTACCTGTCACTGTAAGATAGATGCAGCCAGTTTCGTAATCATCTGCAGTGTTGACAAAAACCTCTACGGTTCTTTCAGTGTAGTCAGCAGAGATGTTTTTAACGAAATTCTCAAGCTCCTCTTTTATCGCATCGTATTCCTTGATGTTTGCGACGTATTTGTCAACGAAGGCAGCTGCGATTGTTAAAGAAATTCTATCCTTTTCTCTCAGCCCCATGACCTTCACATCTTCCCCTATCGCCGGGTTCATCTTTCTGAATTTCTCATAAATCCTCCTCTCCACGTTTAAAACAAGCTGCTCAGTTTCAGAGAGGGGAGCAAAACCTATGCCGAACGATGTGTCGTTGGCAAGGGCAACACCTCCGCTTTTTCTCCTGAAGACATCCTGCAAATCCGTACTTCCTTCACCCAGCCTGACGTTGAAAACAACATCGAGATCGGGGTCAAGGTTCTGCATGTGCTGCTTGATGTACTCTCTTGCAGCCTTCAGAGCGATTTTGTCTGTAGGAATGTACTCTCCGTTGAAGAACTTTGTCGCTCTGCCGACAAGCAAAACGTATATTGGCTCGATAACCTCTCCACCACCAAACTGTGGATTGGATCTACCAGCCACAATCTGCGTCTCATCTGTGTTGTGGTGCAGAACCGCCCCAAACCTTCTTATGTACTCTTTGCTCAGCTCTCTGCTCATCGCCTCTGCCATTCCATCAGCAAGGCTGTCCGGATGACCGATACCTTTTCTTTCCACTATTTCGATGAGCTGCTTTTCCACAGGAGTGTGAACCAGTTCCTCAACGAACACGTTCGGCATAGACTCACCTGAACTCGGCTTATGGGAGGAAATATAAAATTTGCACTTAATGGGGTTTTGGGACAAAATTCACCAATACCTTTTTGAAGCGTTTTATTCTCTGTTATAGTTAAAATTTGTCTATCTCTGAAGGTTTTGTGCACAATTCTAAAACAATAACGAATCTCCGGCTTTATTTCTCCATCTATGTGTCTGGTACCATAATTCAGGGTAAAATAGAATGAAGAAAAGTTATATCAGCAAAAACACAGCGTAAGATTTTTATAATGTTCGATAGAAATTAAAATGTCATGCGAAACATTTTGAGATGCCAAAGGGGGAGGGAGTAGTTTTGTCCCAAAGCCCTTGGCATGAAAAACTATTTATCTCAAACGAATTATCGAGATGCAATGAAAGCTGCGGAGATAATGAATTCGAATGTAATCTATGCAACCCTTCCGAGTACAAGAGATAAGGTACTTGAATTGTTCAAGAAATATGAAATATCAGCCGTTCCGGTTTTGAAAAACTCAGAGCTGGTTGGAATAGTGACAAGGAAGGATATTTTAAGAAAAATAGAGGAGAACCAGCTTGCCCTCCTGATGACCCCAAATCCCACCACGGTTGATGCTGATGCAGATGTAAAGGAGGTTGTGAGGATTCTCACTTCAACACCTTTCAGGAGGCTTCCAGTGGTTAAGGATGGAAAGCTGGTGGGTATAATAACGGTCAGAGACATAGTGAAGAAGATAGCTGAAATGAACGTGGATAAGCCAGTCAGAGATTACATAACTCCCCACATCGTGTGTGTGTGGGAGGAAACACCTCTGAACGTGGTCGGAGAGATCATGAGGCTCTCCAACTCGGAGTTTGCTGGCATACTCAATGAGAATGACGAGCTTGTTGGAGTGATTGACGAGAAAATTATGCTCACCGAAACTCTAATCGAGGACTTCATAGAGCAGACTGCATACTCTTCTTCAAGCGACACTGATGACAACTGGAGCTGGGATTCGGTAAGAGATTATACGGTGAAGTATTTCGAGGTGAGTGTCGTAAAGCTGCCAAAAGAGCCGGTTAAGAACTTCATGAAGAAGCCGGAATTCGTGTATCCACAAACAAGCGTTTCCAAATGTGCAAGAAGGATGGTCAGGAGCGATCTCGACTACATCCCCGTGCTTGACTCGGAGAACAGGCTCGTCGGGACTGTGAGAGACAAAGACCTAATCAAGGTTCTGCTTGAGCTTTGAATCGATAATTTTCTTCACCTCCTCCTTAACTTTTTCAAGCGGTTTTGAAGCGTCAACAACAACCGTCGTTTCACCCATATTTTCCAGAAAGTACTTCCTTACTTTTCTCAGGTAGCCCAGCTTTTCAAAAGGCGTAAGTCTGCTCCTCCCCCTTATTCTCTTTAGAGCTATTTCGGGTTCCACATCAAGAAGTATTGTTAAATCGGGCTTTGGGGCAATTTTTTCGTTCTTTTCCCTGATAAGTTTAGCATCGATGCCCCTTGCAGATTGATAGGCAATGTTTGAGAGGTAATACCTGTCCATAACCACAACGTAGCCTTTCTGCAGAGCGGGGAGTATGTTTTTCTTGACATCAATCTCTCTGTCCTTCAAAAAAAGCTCAAGTTCTTCTTCTGGCGATAACCTCTCTTCCGAATTCTTTATTTTCTTTCCGTACTCGCTGTCGCCGGGCTCCTTGAACACCTTCACCTTATACCCTTTCTGCCTGAGCAGTTCTGCAATGTAGGAAGAGATCGTCGTTTTTCCAGACCCGTCGATGCCTTCAACAGCGATGAGCATTAGTGGTCCTTCCCTTCATCGTATATATCCTTAACCAAAGTCAGCTTACCCCAGAGATACATGCAAAAGTTAGCCACGTCTAAAAGTTCATCCCTGATGTTCTCATCATTCCTCTCATCAACCGCTTCCCTTAGCTCCTCTATTTCCTCAAACAGCCTGTTCAAGAGCTGCTCCTTGGAGAAATCGAAGCACGGTTGTGGTGTGTTGCCGGTTTGTCTACCCTCTTCATGTACTTTGCATGCATTTCCTTAACGAATTTCTCCGCAAGCTGAAGGTAGTCCATGAAAAAGCTATGCTGTGAGGATTAAATATATTGTAAACGATTAATTACTAAATTGACCGTAAGTTATAAATGGTGATTGATTATAGAGTTTGGACGATGTACAGGTATCCGGTGGAAGTTATAGCGGACACGTATCTGACCAAAGTTGGAGGATACAGCTACGAGCTTGACAGAAATGAAATAGGGATAAACGCCAAAGCACTTGAAATAAACACCTCAATTATTGCAAACGAGACCCTTGCAACTCTGAAGAGGTTCGAGGAGATTCGCCCGTACTTCCTGAGGAGAAAATTCGTCGTGGTGGGGATAGAGGAGAACATGGACTGCTACGAGATGACTCCAAATGGCGAGGTTGTGTTGCCCGAAGATTTAGAGGAGAGCATGGAAGTTGGAGAAAGTGTGATCGTCAACACGGTTGAGGCTTTCAGAATAGATGGGGATTACAGCAAGGTCGTAAGGGCGATTAAATGGCGTTTAGACAGCCAAATAACAAGGAACTGAAGGTAATTAGAAAAGCTCTCAACTACTTCGGTTCAATCGATTTTTTGGATAAATACTCCATCCTTATCAGAGAAGGTGAAAAAAAGGAGGTTTATGCGGTTTCAAAAGATATTTGCGAGATGATTGCGAAACTGAATCCTCACTATGCAGGAGTTAAAATAGGAGAAGTAGGAAGAAGGCTCAGATTCTCCCTTGAAGGAACTTTCTGGCTACTGAAAAACAACAGGAACAGGTTATGGGTGAACGAGAGAGGAGAGATGCTCTTTCTCTACGGCAGAGATATATTTGCGGGCTCTGTTGAGAGGACGACTGAATTCGGCGAAAATTCAATAGTTTTTGTGTGCAACAAGCACAACGACGTTCTTGGAATAGGAAGGAGCAGGTATTCGTCAAATAAACTCAAAAGCCTTCCTGAAGACAGGGTGTTTGTGGAAAACCTCGTTGATAGAGGTGAATACCTGAGACATCAGAAAACGTATCTGTCCTTTTAGTGGAAAACGTTTAAATGCAATGCACACCATGCAGTTTGTATGGGCAGAACGAAGAAAGTGAGATCAGCAGCTAGGTTTGGACCGAGATACGGCCTCAGAATCAGAAGAACGTGGCTGGAGATCGAGGCTGTTCAGAGGCAAAAGTATGTCTGCAAGAAATGCGGTAAAAAAGCGGTGAAAAGGGCAGGAACCGGAATATGGGAATGCAAGCACTGCGGATATAAATTTGCCGGAGGTTGCTACCAGCCTGTAACGTCAGCGGGAAAACTCGTTGAGAAGTCGGTGGGGTAAAGGATGTCCTACATCTGTCTGATTTGCGGGGCTGAAGTGGATATTGACACCGAAAAAAGTCTCGTGCAGTGCACAAACTGCGGGGGGAGGGTACTCATCAAGCCCCGCCCCCTCGCTAAAAAGAAGAGGGTAAAAGCCATATAACATAACAACTCATTTTATCTGTGAAGTTTGCCTGCAGGCCAATAACAAGAGGCAAGGCTAAAGGAGAAGCTTTAGTAACGAAAGAATATATATCTTTTCTTGGAGGAATTGATAAAGAAACAGGTATAGTCAACGAAGATTGTGAAATAAATGGAAAAAGCGTAGCGGGGAAAGTTCTGATTTTTCCGGGTGGTAAGGGCTCGACTGTCGGCACCTACGTTCTGCTTAACCTCAAAAAGAGGGGAGTCGCTCCTAAGGCAATTATAAACAGAAAAACTGAAACGATAATCGCCGTGGGTGCTGCAATGGCTGAAATACCTCTTGTTGAGGTAAGAGATGAGAACTTCTTTGAAATCGTGAAGACAGGAGACTGTGTGGTTGTTGAAACTGAAAAAGGATATGTAGAGCTGATACAATGAACCCTAAAGATGAGATAGAAAAGCACTTTCGGATTTATGGTGAGGAAAGAATTGGTGAAACGATCAGGTTTTACGTTTTCCCCATCTCGCCCGAGAGTGAAATCAGATGGCTGCTACATACCCTATCGCAGAACTACGAAGTGGGTTTGAGATACCACTACGGTGAGATGGTTTTGGAGATTAAGGAGATTGAAAGAAAAGAAAAAGAAAACTACGCCCTCAACATCATACTCTTTGTTGCCACATTAATAACCACCACTGCTGTTGGGTCAACGTTCTATGGTGAGGAGATTGATCTTGCTGGGGGTCTGATGTTCTCCCTCGCCATCATATTTGTCTTGGGCAGCCATGAAATGGGACACTACCTCGCAGCAAAAAGATGGAATATGAAGACATCTTTACCATACTTCATCCCCTTCCCCACCATCATAGGTACACTTGGGGCAGTAATCAGACACAAGGGGATTATCCCCAGCAGAAAAGCTCTCTTTGATGTTGGAGTGAGTGGGCCGATTGCAGGTATTATTGCATCGGTAATAGTCGTTTTGATAGGTCTCCAGCTTCCCTACGAGCTTACGGCTCCTCCTACTATTTACATTGGCACCCCACCGATTTTCGATGCCATCCTTTACATCACCAACTACCAGAAGGAAGCTATCCACCCGGTTGCGTTTGCTGGCTGGGTTGGTTTCTTCGTCACATTCCTGAACATGATACCGGTTGGTCAGCTTGATGGAGGGCATGTGCTGAGAGCCATGCTCGGAGAGAGGAGTGAGGTTATCTCGCGGACAGTTCCTTTTCTGCTCTTTGCCTACGGATTTGCCATTATGGCACAGCTAGAGCAGTCAAACTCAATCTGGTTTTTCTGGGGCTTCATATCTTTCTTCTTCTCCATGCAGAAACATCCCAAACCGGCAGATGATGAAACTCCACTGGACGTGAAAAGATGCGTTGTCGGCATTATAGCCTTCATCCTGGCTTTTCTATGCTTTACTCCCGTACCATTCTACACGATTAGTCAAATGTTGTGTTTACAGACTCCATGAGCTTTATTAAGAACTCCACTTGAGCTTTAAGCATGCTTGAAAAGCTGCTCGCCAGTTTTTCAGTCTCCTGTGTATTGTTCGTTAAATAGTCGTAAACTCCTTTCTGAATATACGCTATGCCCTTCGTCCCTTCTAGATCTCCAAAAACCGTGGTAGCGTTGCTTCCGAGGTAGTTAATTGCAGCTGAAAAGTCTCTCATCGCTGAAACATTGTACTGCGTTGCATTCAGAACTTCATGTATCGCAAAGCTGTTCCAGTAGTTCGATACCAGCCCTCCATAGATTAATCCCCAAACGTTTGAAAAGTTGAGATTTGTTCCCTCCGACACAAGAGAGGAATTTGTTGCGGCTACAACCAGAAGAGTGAAGAGGTTCTTAAGTACTTGGAAATTTAGCTCCAAGTTTGCGATTATTATGCGGGAGAACTCTTCAAGAGTTACCATTTAGATACTGTAGGAATTAAATTAAATAAATTTTTCGGATAGATTGAGTGTGTTTAATATCCCACTTCCTTTATTCTAATTCTTAACAAAATTCTCAGTGCGTAGCATGCAACTCTGATAAGCAGCCTTGTTACAGCCGTTTCAATCAGAGAGCAAGGAATTTTATCTCCGA
>JAPDIT010000032.1 GCA_029259455.1 Archaeoglobi archaeon | reverse complement strand
ATGGAAATCTTTTTATCGTGTTCGATTGTAAGGGTCATTGCTGGTATTTCGACTTTTAGCGTGGGCACAGAGGGTGGGGTTGAATCCCTGCCCTTAAAAATTTCCACCTTTGTTGTTACACCACCAAGGCGTCAAACAAACTAATGAGCATTTTTGATTCTTCTCCTAAATTTAGCTCTGAAAAATCAGAAACCCTCTCCACCGTGTATTTGTTAGTTAAAGGAAAACCTCAACACAACAAAATCGGAACTTGGTAATCCCTCTGAAGCCCATTCTTTTGCGAAGATGTCATGTTCGCTATAAAAGCTAACAAATGCTTTAACTTTCATGTTTATTTTTATGTAGGATGACCTAAAAATTTTTCGAAACAATGGACGACTCGCAGATGAATAAGATCTAAGAAATCACCTTTTTCGCCTCCTCCACGAGCCTCCTTGCCTCATTTTTGCTTAGTCCAAGCATCCTCAGTTTGAACTCACCAGCACCTACCACATCTCTGCAAAAAATCAGTCCGGCGTTGACAACTGTATCGAGCATCTCTTTATCTATTCTCAGAACGGTTATGGGGTAGAGTCCTTTTGACTCCAGCAGCACCTCTATCCCCTCATTCTCAGGATAACTCCAGCCTGTCAGTTTTATTCCCATGCAGCTCGCGTATCTCTTTGCCTCATCTGAAAACTTTGTGTTCGTGAAAATCCATGGCTGGGTGAAGCCGTAACCCTCAACATCGAGAAATCGAGCGTAAGTGTACATGACTTCCTTCAGTCCGGTGTAGATTGGCAGGTTGTGGAATTTGCATTCTATCATGTACTTTTCCCCGTTCTTCTCCGCCACAACGTCAATTTCCTGCTCAACGCATTTTCCCTGAACGATTACATTTGTCTCCGTTTTAAAGCCGTATTCTTTGAGCAGCCTCGCAACGAACTTCTCGAAGCCGAACCCTGAAGGGCCGAGGCGGATTAGGGAGCGCTTCAGATCGTATCTTTCCGCTTTCGGATACTCATGCTTCAGCAAAAGCTCAATTACGAGTTCAAGAACTTCATCGGTGGTCATCCCGTCATATATTCTCCTTTCCACCTCTTCTGCAACCTTCTCAGCCACCCTCTTGCTCGCTCCTGCCCTCAAGCAGGTTCTGATAATCTTGGCTTTGCTGAACTCCTCAAGCCTGCCGTCCCTCTTTCTTACCTTCAACATTGGCCCTCAGCTCGTTCGCAAACCAGACAACACGCTGCGGGAATGGAATCTCAATTCCGTTTCTCTCAAGCTCGGTCTTTATCTTCCACAGCAGCTCCATTTTTACGCTATACCACTCTGTTGACGGCGTCCATATTCTCACAGCTATATTAACGCTGTTATCACCAAGACTGTCAACGAAAACCTGCGGTTCAGGATTTTTAAGGGCAAAGGGATGCTCCTCAATCAAATTCTTTATGATTTCAATAGCCTTCTCAGCATCATCGCTGTATCTTATCCCTACCACATACTCAAACCTCCTCGCGACGTGGGCTACGTAGTTTGTTATGTTGGAAGTGAACACCTTCTCATTCGGAATTCTGATGTAGAGGCCATCGTATGTTCGAATGATCGTGGAGAGAATGTTAACATCTTCAACAAATCCCGCAACACCGTCAATGTTAACCTGATCCCCAATCTTTATCGGTTTCTCCCAAATAAGAAATATTCCTGAAACAAGGTTTGCGACAACACTCTGGCTGGCAAAACCGAGAACGATTCCGGTAATCCCACCTGCAACCAGTAAGCCCGAAAGTTCAAGACCCAAAACTGGCAGAACAGCAACGAAAGCGATGATGATTATCCCAAAATAGATGACTTTGAGCATCAGTTCAAGCTGATCCCTCTTCATCTTATCTATGAGGGCTCTTCTGAGGTTGGTTGTGACCAACTTTGCTATTATCGTGGCGAAAGCCATTACGATGATGACGACTATGACATCGTAAACCGTGACATCTCCGTAAATCTTGTAATTTAAAACGTCAATCATAATCCCCACTCCATTACGAATTTTAAAGCAGTTACGGCAATCCTTCTTGCAGTGTAGAGTTCCAAGGCTTTCCTCATCTTCTCCTTCAAAGGCTGCTCGATGAACCTCGTTTCCGCAACCTTTGGTGAGAGTATGTTGATGGAGGCTGAGGAGTAAACGATTTCCTCGTCGTAGTATATCTTCATTCCGTAAACGTCGAAAACAGCGTTGCTTATTTCAATCCACTCATCGTCACTGTTGACAATTCTCAGCTTGATAACACCTTCTCTGTATTTGTCAACCTGCGGAATTTCCGAGTAAAGGTCACTTTCCCAGTACCTGCAGATTATCCCGTCTCTCGGATTTCCATAGAGCGTGTATTTTGGTTTCTGGAGTGAGAAGATATCAACAATACCTACACTCTTTTTTGCAGCGATAAAGACAGCAATCTCAACCGGAAATGTGGCGTAAACCTCTATCGCTGATTTTGGTTCTACAAAAAACGGTTTGCTGAACTTGATCTGGAGAAAGTTGGTAATGCTCTTTGGCATGTTGACAGGTTCGACTGGATTGATAATCAGCCTGCCCTTCTCGACTGATAGATCCTTCTCCGTTCTATCACCATTCTCTCTAAAGTATCGGTAAAAAGGACCAACTTTTTCCGTTCTTATTCTGTATTCACCTATTTCAGCCTGAAATCCCTCGACATCGTGGTAACCAAACACATTCCGTTTCTATTTTTTTGGGATAAAAGTTTTTTTATTCGATTGGAGGAATCTGCATTTTTCGAGGTCTTAGTTAGAAACCAAACCTCCATTGAGAAGAAATGTATTTGGAGGTTAAAACATCGAATCAATCCTGCTACAAACCAAAATATTTATACTCAAAAAAAAGTCCTGATCCATGGAAAGAATCTTTGCTCCTTGGAGAATAAGATACGTGCTTGCCCCTAAACCAAAAGAGTGCGTCTTCTGCACCGCTCCTAAGGAAAACAAAGACAAGGAGAATCTAATACTTTACAGGGGTAAAACCTGCTACGTCATAATGAACCGTAACCCCTACAATCCCGGTCATGTGATGGTAAATCCCTACCGCCACATTCCATCCATTGAGGATATGACAGAGGAGGAAATGATCGAGTCCATGAAGCTCGTTAAGCTCTCAATTAAAGCCATTAGGGAAGCGATGAATCCGGATGGTTTCAATGTGGGAGTTAACATCGGAAAAGTTGCAGGAGCTGGGATTGCGGCACATCTCCACATCCACATTGTGCCGAGGTGGGATGGAGACACATCCTTTATGCCGGTTCTTGCGGATGTTCAAATCATTCCTGAGGCTTTGGAGGAGACTTACGAGAAGCTGTATCCTCTGTTCCACAAACACTGAATTTTTTTTACGTAAGAATGAGAAAAATTTTTATGCGGAAATAGTGCACGATTAAAAGATGATTATTACCTCAAAAGTTCTTCAGGTGAAAAACAAGAGGCACATTGTCGCCGTTTATGTGGACGGTACCAGCATTGAGGTTATTGACTGCACGAACGCTACAAATTGCCGCATTCAGGGGGTTAGAGGGGCGAGATGTCCGAGCTACTGTCCCTTTATAGCCGATGCTAAGAGGTATGTTCGGGGACTGAGAACGAAGTATAGGGTAGAGGTTTTGAACCCCTGACGCCTAGTTTTTTCATGGAGCAGATTTTTATCTACTTTACAGGTACTGCCGGTTCTGGAAAGACCTACATGACTAAAGCAGTTGCGGACTGGTTTGACCAGAAGAAACTCGATTATTTGACGGTAAATCTTGATCCTGGAGCAGATTTTCTTCCTTATTCGGCAGACGTTGACGTCAGGGAGTGGTTCACTCTCGAGGATATTATGGGGAAGTACAATGTGGGGCCAAATGGAGCTCAGATAATTGGAGCAGACCTAATATCAACTCTGGTTGATGATATCAAGGACGAGATTCGGCTCTCATCATCTGAATACGTTTTGATTGACACACCCGGTCAGCTGGAGCTTTTTACTCTCAGAGAGAGCAGCAGAATACTCGTAAATGCCCTCGACCCTGAAAGAAGTGTTATGGTTTACCTCTTTGATCCTGTGGTGTCAAAAACACCGTCCGGCTTTCTTTCGATGCTGTTTATGGCATCCTCAGCCGTTTTCAGACTTGAAATACCGCAGATACTCGTCCTCTCAAAATCTGACCTGCTGACTGAGAGGGAGCTTCAAAAGATTGTTGAGTGGAGCGTGGATCCTGAAACCCTCTACGACAGCCTTGATCTGGAGCGGAAAAGTCTGAGTTTGGAACTGTTTTTCCTGCTGAAGGACACTGGCCTATTCAGACCGCTAATTCCTGCTTCTGCTCTGACTGGCTATGGAATGGAAGATATCTACGATGCGATTCAGGAAATCTTCTACGGAGGAGACGATTTGGAGAGAATTCTGTTTTAGGGGTTAACGACCGGAAAACAGTTTCCAGGTCTCAAAGCTTTTTTAACGCTCTCAAGGACAAAAATTCTTGCCTTTCTAACCGCATTTTCCAGCGAGTTGCCCAGTCCCAGGTAGCATGCCAAGGCTGTGCTGTAGACGCAACCGGTTCCATGGATGTTTACTGGTGAGAACTCTGCAGTGACGGCATAGATCGAGTCATTCTCGCAAACTACATCTTTTCCTCCCAGTTCACCTCCCGTAATCACCACGTTGCAGCCGTACTTTTCGTTTATTTTTAAAGCAATGTCTTTAGCTTCTTCAAAAGTGTTCTTTACACTCTCAGCAGAAATTAGACTCCTAGCCTCAGTCAGATTCGGTGTTACAACATCCACGAATTTCAGGAGCATTCTGTATCCCTCGACACTCCCTATTTTTCCCCCAGAACCTGCGAAGATCACCGGGTCAAGGACTTTTGGTGCATCGAGCTTCACAATTTCTTCAGCAACAACCTTCGCAACCTCGACAGAAGAGATGAGCCCTATTTTTATGCAGTCGATCTTTATGTCCTCCAAAACAGCTTCAATCTGCTTTCTGAGAATCTCGGTATCGACAGGAACTACCGTCTTGAGTTCGCAGGTGTTTTGAACCGTCAGTGATGTTACGATTGAAGCAGGATATAACCCGATTGCCTTAGCAGTTTTTATATCAGCATGCAGCCCTGCACCACCAGAAGGGTCGAGACCAGAAAGAGTCAGAATAGTTTTCATAAAATAAAAATTTAAAAGAGCTCGTTCAGGTTTATGATGTGCTTTCCGAGCTTTCCACCGTAGTTTCCGGCTGTAATCTTCACAACTCCCGGAATCTTTGTTGCAGCAAGGATTCCTACTTTTGTTGCCTCTTTGATTGCATCTACGTTCAGACCATTTATGACTATCTCGTATACCGCCTTCACGCCTTCTGGAATCTGCGTCCCCTCAACCTTATCCCTGATACTCGGAGCAAACTTTTCGTTCGTTGAGGCCTTCAGGAACTTGTACTTGTTTGCTCCAACCTTCGAACCAGAAGCAACAATTCCACCGGGGAATGGTGTAATCACACCCTCAACGTCGCTTATAGCATCTACTGCAGCCTTTGCGGCTGCAAGAGCGGATGGCTGGGTTTCAGCCATTATGAAGAAGTTCCCTCCTGCAATACCGTTGGTGTACCCGATGTCGTTCTCGATTATGAACTCTCCCTCCATCATTGGCACTGCCCAGCACTTCCTACCTCCAACCTCTAATTCTTTCTCGTATCCGTCTGCAAAGAACTTGAGCTTGAATCCCGTGTCGAACCTCTCCTCGGCATCTGGCAGGCCGTTAAAGGCTGCTGTGGTAGGTGCGGTAAGAACACACTGGCCGAGTCTGGCCAGAAGCTGCTCCTCCAGCCCCTTCTTGCTCATGTGGCAGATTTGAATGTAGTAACCCGGCCTCCCGTCAGGGGTTTCGGACGGTTTAGCCCTAATCTCAATTCCTGCTTCAGCGGGGCACATGATAACCGACGTACCAAAGCCAGTGGCCTCGTTTGCTGCTACCCAGGCCCAGTAATAGTCGTAGCCCGTTATCAAAACTCTTGCAATTTTTATGTCAAAGGCCTCAGCAAAAGTCTCCTCAACCTCAACACCATTCACTTTCATTCTATCACCTGCTTTTTGTCAGAACATAGCGATTTAAATCTTTTTATTTTTGAACTGGCGTTTTAAATAACATCTTTGAAAGAAACAGGGTATCCTTTAGAAGTCACGCTGATAGGGGTAGAAATTGAAAGAGAATCAAATTCAAAGCCATACTCAGGCCAGAGTAGACGCTTGAAATCATTTTGTGACAGACTTTCCACGGCATACGGTAGAACCTGCGATCCCTAAGCGTTAATCCGAGAAGCTTTTTATCGTAAATCTCAGAATCTCTGACAAGCGCCAACTTCATAGCCCCGTAATCGACCTTTAACTTCCCATCCCAGACGAGAACCGGATAGCTTCTCCTCTTCGTGCTCAGCAGGCCGTGAGCCAGTATAGGCAGAGCGATGGTTGCGTCAACGTTAACTGCACTTTCTTCCCTCTATGGCTTATCTTACCCCAGCTTACTCCCTCCTCGAAAGTGCACCCACTCAACCCGCCGAATTGAGGCATGTCTGTTGTTATTTGTATCGCATACTCATGCCCTCTAGCATTGTAGCCTTTAAGCCCGCAACGACCTCTGTCTGCTGGATGAAGTTCTTTGGAACTCCTCCACCGATGTAAACCACTTCGGTTTTTTCAGAAATTTGCAACGAGTTCAGTAAGCTCCTCAACGTCTCTTATCGTATCAATTACACCTCTTCTTTCTGCGAGAGCAGCGACAATTCCTATTGAACTGTCGGCAATTGCGGGGCAGAATATTGGCACCCCACTCTCGTAGGAGATAACAATCGAGTATCTATCCTTCACATCAAGCCCTTTTTGCAATTTCCTCGATGAACTGCCTCGACGACATAATCCCGTCGAGTTCGGAAGTTATGTCCGCAAGAGTAATCGACTCTGTTAAACTCCTCCTCGCAGGCAAAAACATCGTGAATCCCGTCAATTCCCTTTTTGAAGAGGTGGTAGTCATCGGCAGCTCGCTGCCAAGGTAATGCCTGAAACCCATTGCTTCATGAATGTCGTGGAAGTGGTTAGCTCCGGTTGAAACGAGAACATCAATGTAGCGGTTTCTTATAAGCCAAGAAATGATCTTCCGCATTCCTGCTGGAACCATTGCCCCGGAGAGTCCCATAAGAATGGTTATTCTCTCTTCGTTCAGCATTTCAAGCCATATCTCAAAAGCTTCGTCAAGCTTCCTTCCCTGAAATCCCGTCTTTGCCCATTGCCAGAAGAAGCTCTGAAATGCTCTTTTCGGAAACCTCGATAGGCTCTGTCGGCTCCATTTCAGATCACGAAAACAGCAGCGGCCACAACTGTTGTGTAGTCCTCGACCTCGGCTGACACTGTAGCGTTGAAAGTTCTTGTCGGCTCAATTCCGAAAGCAGTCCTCAGCATGTAGGCAGCGCCCTCCTCCGCATGCTTTTCTTCATTTCCGTTACTGTATCCGATACTCTGTCAGATATCCGTTTAAATCTGCAGTTGGTGGAATTGCAGCACCAACACTCGTGAAAATTCTTTTCCCTTCCTCATTGCTCGTCATCCTTGCCATAACGCAGAAAACTATCTGTCCGAGAAAAAGCTCTTTAAGCCCCTCTTCGACGCTTACAATCTCGCATCCCGGTGGAAATATGCTTCTCACCGGAACGAGGTTGAATTTCTCGATTCCTGCATCTCTCAAGCAAGTTCAAAGCTAACGAGCGCACTGTGTTTTCCGAATCCGGTTGTGAAGAACACTTTTCTCGGCACTAGCCTGAGTGATGAAACTGCATAGGAATAGCTTTTTTGCTTGAAGCCTGCTTGAATCCCGCCAAAGTCTGTTCGGCAACCTCAGACATCTCCATACACCTTCTAAATAATTCTCGTTATGATATTTAGGCATTGCTATTGCTATATCAGGCGTGTCCTAATAACACCTCCTCACTACATTAAAGTAGAACACAAACATCCTGCAAAACCTGTTCCAGCACTCTAAAGCCCTTCTCCACCTTAGACTTCCAAACCTTTTCTCTCTCCTCTTGAAATTCACAGTAATCGAGCAGAAGAAAATCTTAGCCCTTTGCTTGAAAG
>JAPDIT010000019.1 GCA_029259455.1 Archaeoglobi archaeon | reverse complement strand
GAGGTTAAACCTCACAAAAGCCTGGACCGATCAATGCGTTCCGGTACAAGCTCCCTCAGGAGAGGGTTATGTGGTTTGTGAGGAGGTGGTGGGATGGGAAGGTGTAAATGCAATTTGGGATACCACAATTCGGTCTGTCCGCAGATTTTTTAACCTTTCCAGCTAAAATAAAAGTGTGCACGTCTTTGGTCCCGTTCCGTCGAGAAGACTTGGAAGAAGCCTCGGAGTGAACAACATACCATTCAAGCACTGCAGCTACTCATGCGTTTACTGTCAGCTTGGCAGAACTGACAAACTTACAGTGGAGAGAAGAAAGTTCTTCGATTGCCAGCTCATCTTTGAAGAAGTTAGGAGAAAACTGGAAGAAGCCGGTGAGGTGGACTACATCACCTTTGTACCGGATGGAGAGCCTACTCTCGACGTAAACCTTGGCAGTGAGATTGAGCTGCTAAAAGGGCTTGGAAGGGTCGCAGTGATAACGAATTCCTCTCTGCTTTTTCGCGAAGATGTTAGGGCAGATCTGGCAAAGGCAGACCTCGTCTCGCTGAAAGTAGATGCCGTTGATGCCAAGCTGTGGAAACGCATCAACAGACCCCACCCCTCGCTGAAGCTGGATGAGATTCTTAAGGGGATCGAGAGGTTTGCTGAGGAATACGAAGGTGTAACCATCACGGAAACGATGCTAATAGATAGCCTCACAACTCTGGAAAGCGTTGAGAGAGTTGCAGAATTTCTCGAAACAATTGATCCACACGTTGCCTACCTTTCCGTACCAACACGACCACCAGCAGATAGAGTTAAAGCGCCAAACTGGGAGTTTATCGCTGAAGCTGCAAAGATCCTTGGTAGAGTTGTAAAGGTTGATCTACTGGTTGAAGCTGAGAGCGGAGAGTTTGGCATAAACAGCAGAGAAGATGTGCTTGCAATAGCTTCAGTCCATCCATTGCGGGAAGATGTTCTTAAAGAGTATCTCAAAAAGCTTAATCTGGATATCCAAGACCTTCTCGACGGGCTTGAAGAGATTGAATATGGGGGAACAAAATATTACAGAAAAAAGAATTAGTGAAGTCCCGCTCTACAAACAGCCAAAACTGTCCACCACAACGGGTATTGCCCTGTGCATACATGCCCGCACTCTCTAACGACTATCTTGTCTAGCAGCGATTTTAAGGCTTCATCTTCGAATCCCTGTACGTCATCTTTAAAGCTGAGCCACCAACTTCAAAACGCGTCCTTGGCTTGTAATATAAAAAGTTAGGGTAAATCTATGCTTCCTTCTCTAATTTTTCCTTCTCTCAGCTTCTAAATAGATGTACACTAAACCTCTATAAAGTAAGTGTACAAATTTCGAGTAGGGGGCATACGTTAACAAGCAAAACACTGCGATTAGGTGTATAACATAAGTTGGATATGCAACACTGGCGACATTTAAGAACCTTGATACTTCAATAGTAATCCCTGTTACTGCGACTATTAGTAATGTTATCATAAAGAACCAATCATTGTAGTTTGGCGCACCAATTTTCTCTCTTTCTGCCAATCTCTTTCCAATAATCCAAACGATTCCGATGAGCAGTAAAATTCCTCCTACTGTGCCTATTATCTTGACCGGATCCCAGATCGGAAGCGATAATTCTTCTCTACCCAGTATGTCAAAGTACACGACATCTCCAAGTGCTGCGAGTCCTAATAGCAGAAATCCGTAGAACGTAAGTATGTGTGCATAGTATCTGAATATGTTTGTCTCACACTCTTTAAATCTTGCATGCTTTAAGATTAGGATGATCGCCCTTATTAGATCAGATATAAAGCTTTTCGACTTTAATTCAAGAGCTTTCCAGAATTTCCAAGCATTTGAAATTGTTATAATACCTACATAAAGACCTATGACAAGTCCTAGAGTTTCTATGTACGAATGATGAATGAATTTAGAGAACACCACTTCTCCCTCCGGAATGCTTATTCCCGTTATCCCTGCAAATATTGCGAATAGGATTACAGGTATCGCTACTAACACTGGTATAAACTTAGGCGAACAAAAAAGTTTGCCGATGAACTTAGGAGTCGAGAATTCTGCAAATGCGTAAGTTCTTGCAGAATTCATTATTTCGCTGGGAAATGCCTGTCTTGGGCAAGTAACTGAGCATTCTCCGCATGCATGGCATATCCATGGCTCTGGAGCTTTAAGAGCCTTTTCTTTTAGTCCAAGTTGTATATATCTTATTATTTTTCTCGGAAACATATGTTCATTCGTGGATAATGGACAAATGGCTGTGCAATTTCCACAATTGAAACAAACCGTTACATTTTTAGCTCCAAGGCTCTTCAGAACTTCGGCAAATTCTGGGTCTACACCAACCACCGCTATCCCTCCTTTTTAGCTAAACTATATTTATAGTATCCATCAACCTCCTCACCCGGACTCAGCTCACCGTATTTAACTAGTGTCATAACATACCAAGTAACAACACCTGGACGTAAACCCGTCGCGGATGCTATTTCAGGGATCGTTTTTGCCCCCTCCTTTAAGCAATCTTTTATTTGCTTTATAATCTTTCTCTGTTCCTTTGACATCTCTACGACTTCAGGTCTTGGTTTCACACCTCTCTCTCTCAATTTCTTAACGGTTAGTTCCTTAACTGAGTTCTTTTTCTCCTCTGCCATAATTATGCCTCCTTTAATATATCTATCATAGCCCTGAACTGCTCGTATTTATATCCTTTGAGATTTATCGCTTCTGTCGGGCAGAGAGCTCCACAGGCTCCACAACCCTTACACAGAGCCTCATTGATAACTGCCTTTCCGTTCTCGATTCTTATAGCTCCTGCTGGGCATTCCTCAACGCATACACTGCATCCGTCACATTTTTCTGGATCTACCTCTGCTATGAATGGTTCGAGTTCTGCATAACCCTTGACGAGGTATGTTTCAGCTCTTCCAACTGCTGCTGAAGCCGAAGCCGTGGTTTCAACCGTATCCTTCGGGAATTGGCAGGTTCCAGCTATTAAAACTCCACCAATTGCAGTTTCAACTGGTTTTAATTTTGGATGGACTTCCTGTAGAAACCCATCTCTGCTAAACGGCACTCTTAGCATGTTAAAGATTTCAGCTTCTTCTACCACCATTCCCACTGACAGTACTACTAAATCAACAGGGACCTCTAATTCTTCTCCTCCAGTGAGTAGGTCCCTAACTTTGACTATTAATTTGTCCCCTTTCCGTTCAACTACTGGCGGATCCTCTGGATCATACTTTATAAATAGCATCCCTTCCTCTCCAACCTTCTCGTAGTACGTTTCGTATTTTCCGTAAGCTCTTATATCCCTGTATATGTGATAGACTCTTAATTTTCCAAACTTCTCTAACGCTCCTAATGCGGCATTAAGTGTAGCTACACAACAATACCTTGAGCAATACTCGTGTTCCTCTGTTCTACTACCGACACAGTAAATGAATGCAATGTCTTTGATCTCTTTACCCTCGTACTCAAGTTTACCATCGCAGACTGCAAGTAATCTGTCAAATACTGGAAGCGTTATAACGTGGTCATAGATGCCGTAACTAAACTCACCTTCTTTTGGTTCGTAGGGTTTTGCCCCAGTTGCAAGTATTATCATACTTCCTCTGAGTTCATAAGTTTCCTCTTTTTGTTCGAAATCTGCTATTCCACATTCATTGCACTTTATGCAGTGATCCATGTCTATAACTGCCTCCTCTGGATAGCTTGATTCCCTTACGTATATGGCTTTTCTATTTGTTAAACCGTAGTTAAATTCATCCAGGACTTCAACGGGGCAGCACTCTACTGCTCTCCTAATCTCCTCTTTGCTAACTCCTTCCTTAACGTATCTGGGTTTTACGACTATCTTAACCTTGAAATCTCCGAGTGCTCCACTGGCTTCTACTATTTCAGCATTTGTATAAACGTGAATATTCGGATACCTCTTTAGCTCATCTACCAGTTCCTTAACGAGATCAGATCCAGTCTTTCCACTTGGGTATAACTTAAATATCTGTGCAGCCCTTCCACCCAAGAATGGTTTCTTTTCGATTAAATGTACTTTTATCCCGGCTTTTGCCAGATCAATGGCGCATCTCATTCCAGCTATTCCACCGCCAACCACTATGGCTTCTGGTTTCATCTCAAGTCTTATTGGCTGAAGCTCATCTGCTAAACTAACCTTTGCTATTGCACTCTTGACAATCCAGATAGCTTTTTGTGTAGCGGCTTCTGGGTCATCAGAATGAACCCATGAACAGTGCTCTCTTATGCAAACATGTTCGACTAAATAGGGATTTAAACCGGCTAAAGCTGCAGCGTCCCTGAAGGTTTTTTCATGCAAATGTGGGGAACAAGACGCAACCACGACTCCATCAAGATTTAAATTTTTTATATCCTCTTTTATAAGATCCTGTCCAGCATCTGAACACATAAAAATAAAGTCTCTTGCAACAGCAACGTTTGGTAGATCTTTGACGGCTTCTACTACCTTCTTTACGTCTACATAGTCAGATATATTACCACCGCAATGACAAACATACACTCCGACCCTCTCTCTCAATCTTTCACCTCCTTCAGGTAAGCTATACACTGTGATACTGCGGCATCTGCTAGTGCAATTGAATCTGGTAGATCCATCGGACCTGTAGCTGTTCCAGCAACAAATATACCTTCTACACTAGTTTTAGCAGGATTTCCATTCACATCTGGCTGGGCTATCCATCCGTATGGATCAGTTTCAACTCCTAATATCTTCGCAATCTCCTTACTTCCATTCGGAAGTAATCCAACTGATAGTATCACCATATCGTATTCTTCTCTTTCAATCTCTCCCGTTTCAAAGTTCTCGGCAACTACAACAGGATTACCGTTCTCGTTCGTTTCAATTTTTGCGACTTTGCCCTTAACGAATCTAACTCCAAGCTCTTTGACCATGTTGTAGAACTCTTCAAATCCCTTCCCAAAGGCTCTTATGTCCATATAGTAAATTGTAGCTTCTCCGTATGGGATTGCAGAAGTGTAAAGTAAAGCCTGTTTTATTGAATACATACAGCAAACTCTTGAACAGATCGGATTTCCGAGAGACTTGTCCCTTGAGCCAGTGCACAACACAAACGCAATTCTTTCTGGAATCTTACCATCTCCAGGCCGCAAACACACGGTATGATACGGGCACGACGGTGCAAGAAGTCTCTCAAACTGAAAAGCGTGAATTATATTTGGATTTTCATTATCATGTATTCTTGTTAAATTGCCTGTGTAACCATATTCTTTTTTGAGTTCAGGTGAGAAGAGGTTGTATCCTGTTGCTACAACTATAGCTCCCACTGTGACATCTATTTCTTTTGGCTCATCCAAGAAGTTTATTGCATCCTTGGGGCAAGCTCTCTCGCATCTGCCACACATTATACAGTTGTCCAAATCTATAAGGGCTTTTTTCGGAGATGCCATTTCAAACGGAATGTATGCAGCTTTCCTGCCAATTAACCCGTATTCAAATTCCTTTGGGACTAAAACAGGGCAAACCTCTTCGCATCTACCACATCCAATGCATTCTTCTTCGATTACATATCTCGGCTTTTTTACGAGTTTAACTCTGAACTTTTTACCGATTTTTTCAACATTTTTTACTTCAGTATATGTTAGAAGTTTTATTTTTGGATGCTTTGGAACAGCAGCCATCTTAGGTGTTGTGATGCAACCAGCACAATCGGTAGTTGGGAAAACCTTACTTATCTGGATCAGATGTCCACCAATGCTTGGCTCTTTTTCAACAAGTAAAACTTCAAAACCAGCATCAGCTATGGTCAGCGATGCCTCCATTCCTGCATAACCGCCCCCAATAATCAAAACATCATATTCTGGTTTTATATCCATAGCGAATCACCCTCTACTTTGCAGGAAGTTTTCGATTCTCTCTAAAGTATTAACGAGTGTCTCAACACAGGTTGAGCATACACCACTAACAACCAATCTCTCTCTCTCAATCCCCTCCTTGTCCAAAAGCTCATAAGCTTTTTCGATTCTTTTAGAAACGATACTTACACATTTTTCGCCTAAGAAAGGACAGTCTGGACCGCTACTTGCAACAAAGACAGCATCGAATCCATTTTTCAGAGCATATACAATTAAATCAGGTCGTATTAACGTTGCACATGGGATTCTGAATATAACTGTATTTGGTGAATAATGCGCATGGAGTAATCCCGCCTGATCCAAAGCTCTGTAGGCCATGTCTGCTGCAAAAATTAAAATTTTATGAGTCATGATGATTTCATCTCCCGATTTCACTTATGCCTCTTCACGAAATGTCTGTCGTAACCGCCAGTATCGTAGTATCCAATGTACTCCCACTTGCCCTTAGACCTCTCACACATCGTCTCCAAGTCATTTCTAGTTCCGTGATCACTTGATAAAAGCTCAAGGATTTGTCCGGGCTTAACCTTTGTTCCCAAAGCCTTTTTTGCTTCGAGCATAGGTCCGGGGCATGACTGTCCTCTTGCATCCACAACAACATCGGGTTTAATCTTTTCAACATCTTCTTTCGTTAACTGTTTCGCCACGATTTCACCTCCTAGAACGCTAAGTTAGCCATCGTTTATTAACTTTGCTTTGTTTATTAAATTTACGTAATTTGGACATCCTACCTATGTTGGAACCTTACAGCGGTGATTGGTTAGGCTGGATAAAGCTTACTTCGGTTGTACACCTCCTTTCTCTCCAGCATGAAGTAGATGCAGACAACATTTTCCTTGCTGTGGAACTTCTATCTCAAATAAAGAGAAAGACAGATAGTCGTAGTAACCTGTTCTTGCAAGTAGGATTCTGCTATAAGGTCTGCTCTCAACAGGTGAGCGCTCTGCATTTGTATCCATTCTCATCCCTTTCTACTATTCGTGCTTTCTGATCAGTGTGGTGAAAAGGGGTTCAACGTCAAACTGGAGAAAGCGGATTGCACCGCTACCTTCGAGCCAGTTAAAAAGAGATGATTCTATTCAAGAGTTGTCAGAGTTGTGATTGGGGAAGCCCTAAAGAAAAGTTAATATGCTCGCCAAACTGAAATATGGACATGCCAGAATTTGTAGCTATATCTATATTTACCGACAGATACTTCGACCACGCCGTTGAACTCGTGAAAGCACTAAAGAAAATAGGGAGTGAAGTGAAAGTCTTTATGTCTGGCGATGGTGTGAAGAACGTGAAGCATCAGAGATTTAAAGAGCTTTTAGATGCTGTTGGCGCAGAAAATGTCTATGTTTGTGAAGCGAGTTACGGTAGATACGTCAAGGAGAACATGGAAAAGCTAAAGGAGAGTAAATCTCCAGTTGAAGGTGTTCCGTATAAGAATTGGGTTACCCAGGCTAAAAATGCTGAATTTTTAAAAGATGCGGATAAATATGTGGTGTTTTAGATGAAGGGGGAAGAGGAGTTTATTGCGGTTGTAGCGAAGGACAAAGAATCTCAATTCGAAGCTCTAAGAGTTGCACTTGGAGCTGTGCTTGAAGACCACAAAGTAGATCTATACATCCTGAACCACAAGCTTGACTTCGATTACATGAAGAAGATATGCGAAGGTTGTGATGAAGAATTCAAAGATAACTTGGAATTCCTGACAGAGATGGGTGGGAGCCTTTATTCAAACGTGAAGGAAAACGAGGAATACGGATTCAAGATTTTAAGCTTAGAGGAGATCACAGAGAAGCTAAAAGAGTATAGTGTAATAATACCATACTGAACTGAGGTGATAAAATTGAGGCTCGTCTACATATACCGATCTGAGCCGGATGAAATGACAAATAAGCTTGCTGAAGAGCTTGCAAAAGGGAACGAAGTGTTCGAGTTCAAGCTCTACGAAAGTGTTGACTACGAGGAGCTTGCAAAAAAGATAATTGAATGCGATAAGGTTATCTGCTGGTGGTAAGTTTTCCAGAGTTTTTTCTTGCTTTTTTGTAAGCTGTTTTAGCTTTATGTATTATACACGCTTAATTAGCTTCTTCTATAGCTTTCAAATTTTTTCAGAATATACCTTAGTTCCCACCAAAAGTAATATAAATTAACAATAATCCGGCTGAATTATGGATTTGGTGGATAAATACCTTGAAGAGATAAATGCGATAAAGGAACTAATCAAACCAATCGTGGATGAATACT
>JAPDIT010000025.1 GCA_029259455.1 Archaeoglobi archaeon | reverse complement strand
CGACAAAGGACCGGTAAGGGGCGCTCTGCAACGCCTGGGTGTTAAATTCAGGCACGAAAGCTTTGGAGAAAGGAGCTTGGTTGAATCCGTGTTTAGCTTTCAAGCAAAGGGCTAAGATTTTCTTCTGTTCTATTACTGTGAATTTTAGGAGGAGTGAGAAGTGCAGGGTGGAGAAGAGCTTTGGAGTGTTGGAACAGGTTCTGCAGGATGTTCATGTTCTACTTCAACGTGGTGAGAGGATGTTATTAGGACAGGTCGCTAGATAACAGGAAAAATTTATATGGGTGGATTGAAAATTTAATCTATGTACGTTCCCGCAAGAAGCTTGGCGAGAAAGTCGGTCGTGCTTACTGACGGAACTGTTGTCGGAACACTTTACAACATAACTGTTGATTTCAAAACTGGGACGATAGTAAACCTTCTTGTAAAGCCTGAAAATGAGATTCCCGACTTCAGAAAGGAGGAGGGACTTTACGTAATCCCATTTGAGTGCGTGAGGTCTCTAAAAGATTTCATTGTCGTTGACAGAAGAAGAATTAGATGAGAGACTACATTTTCCCGCCTTTAATCCTGCCTCTCTTTTTACTGCTCATTTTACTCCCCCTACTTCTAATGTTCCTCTCCATGGGAACGGCAGTTTTTCAGCTCGTCTTTGGTGTAGATATTGAGACTGCAATGCTGATTTTCCTCTTTATACTCATAGGAAGTTTCATCAACATCCCCATCTACGAAAGAGAAGGTGTGGTGTACGAAACAACTTACAGAATTTTCGGTCTGATGTATATGGTTAAGAAAAGACAGGAGATGGTAGTTGCCGTAAATCTCGGTGGATGTTTATTTCCTTCAATTCTTGCCATAAAAGCTCTCTTTGATTTGCTGCGTCACATCCCCTTCTCCGCCTGGCTTGTGACTTTTCTGCTGGCATCAGCAGTAATATACTACTTCGCCCGACCCGTGCCAAATGTGGGGATTGTAGTTCCAATGCTCATTCCTCCACTCACAGCAGCGTTTTTCAGCTTTATAACTCTCTCAATGATTGATGCTCCCATACTTCTGCTACCCAAACTCGCCTTTTCCACAGGAGTTCTTTCAGCCCTTTTTGGAGCTGATATACTGCATCTGAAGGACTTGGAAAAAATAGGTTCAGGAGTTGTGAGTATAGGTGGTGCAGGAACCTTTGACGGGATTTTCCTTACCGGAATCTTCGCAGTTGTCTTCTCAGTTATGTTGGTTTAAATCTTCGATCAGATCTCTGACCGCCATCCTCACAGCCTCCTCGCTGCTGTATCTCGGCTTCCACCCCAGCTTCTTGAGTTTTTCTATGCTGAGAAGCATCACCGGTACATCCCCCTTCCATCCCCTGTCCCCTCCGGTAAATCTGAATTTGGGTGAAAGTCCAAGCTCCTCGCTCACTATCTCGGCAATCCTCTTTACCTTAACCTGATCCTCGCTGCCGATGTTGAATATGTTAACTCTCTTATCGCCTTTAAGTCCGACAAGCATAGCCTCCACGCAGTCTGTGATGTATATGTACGACTTGTTCTGCTCTCCATTTCCAAGAATCTCCAGTTCCTCCGGATTCCTCTTCAGCTTCATTATGAAGTCGTAAATTACCCCATGAGTGCTCCTTCTCCCTATGACGTTTGCAAATCTGTAGATCCACGCCTGCATGTCGAAGGTGTGACAGTAGGATTCAATCAAAGCCTCGCAAGCAAGCTTTGAAGCTCCATAAAGGCTAATCGGGTGTGTGGGGTAATCCTCTGGAGTCGGAATGACTTCGGCCTCTCCGTAAACGGTTGAGGTGGAGGTAAAAATTATTCTATCAACTCTAGCTTTCCTCATAGCCTCAAGGAGTCTGTAGGTAGCAAGAACGTTGTTTCTGTAAATTTCGTCCGGATTCTCTGCCCCAATCCTAACATCCGGGTTTGCCGCTATGTGCCAGACTTCTTCAGCCCCTCTCAAATAATCCACAATGTCATCTTTTGCCAGATCAACTTTAACGAACTTTGCCGATTTATTTACGAATTCTTTCCTACCACTCGAAAGATTATCAATAACCATTATTTCATTTGATTCTGACAGTTTATCCACGATGTGGCTGCCTATAAATCCCGCTCCTCCAGTTACCACTATCATTGGGAAAGATTTTAAAATGAGTTGTTATATACTTTTTCTGCACAACACAGAGAGGTGATACCGTGCTTCCGAATCAAATGGTCAAGTCAATGGTCGGAAAGATTGTAAGGGTCGAAATGAAAGGAGAGGAGAACCAGCTAGTTGGAAAACTTGAGGGTGTCGATGACTACATGAACCTCTATCTAACCAACGCAACGGAGTACAAAGGAGAAGAGAAGATCAGAAGCCTTGGAGAAGTGGTTCTAAGGGGAAACAACGTTGTTCTGATTCAGCCACAGGAGGGATGACTGAGTTCCAGATTACTGATACAAGAGAGGAGATTTTAAAGATTCTCGAGGAGAGGGGTGCTGTTCTTCAAAAAGATCTCTGGAAAGAGCTTAATATAGACAGCAGTAAATGTTCGAGGATTCTCCGAAAACTTGAGAAGGAGGGGTTAATAAGGAGAGTTGAGGTTGTAGTTGATGGTGTAAAGACATTTAAGATAATCCCGGCCGGAGCGGAAGAGGAGGAGGAAGAGGAGGAGCTGGACTTAAAAGCTGTTCTCGACAGGATGGAAGAAGTTGCAGGCTATCCTCCATGTTTTGCCTGCACAGAGATAGACTGCGATGCCAAAGAATGTATAAAGCTTGAAGTATGGTTTTTGAGTAAGTGCAAAATGCTAAGCTAAGTTATTTTAATACGTTTGTCTTAATTTGTAGAGAATGAATGAGGACATAAAAGAGATCCTTGGTGGGCTGGATTTTGAATCCACAAAGGAGGTCTCTGTTCCTGAGAGGTTGATAGATCAGGTTATCGGTCAGGATCATGCTGTAGAGGCAATAAAGAAGGCTGCAGTTCAGAAAAGACACGTAATGCTCATAGGATCCCCCGGAACTGGAAAGTCGATGCTTGCCAAGGCGATGGCAGAGCTGCTGCCAAAGGAAGAACTTGAGGATATCCTGGTCTACCCCAACCCTCAGGACCCAAATCAGCCGAAAATCAGGATAGTTCCAGCAGGAAAGGGAAAGGAAATTGTAGAAGCGTACAAGGAGGAGGCGATGAAAAGAGCTCAGGCAAGAAACTTCCTCGTTTTCACTCTCATCTTCCTTGTTATAGGCTACACTATTCTCACCGATCCCAGAAACCTGATCTGGGGTATCATCGCGGCAGTGTTGCTATTGATGGTTTCACGCTACTTCATCCCAAGAGAAGAGAGGAACGTGCCAAAGCTGCTTGTGGACAATTCTGAAAAGACCTCCGCCCCGTTTGAAGACGCTACCGGGGCGCATGCCGGTGCACTTTTTGGCGATGTTAGGCATGATCCCTTCCAGAGCGGAGGTTTGGAGACACCTGCACATGAGAGAGTTGAGGCTGGAGCCATTCATAGAGCCCACAAGGGAGTGCTCTACATTGATGAGATAAATACGCTGACAATCGAATCGCAGCAAAAACTTCTCACTGCCCTGCAGGATAAGAAGTTCCCCATAACTGGCCAAAGTGAGAGAAGCAGCGGAGCGATGGTGAGAACTGAGCCAGTGCCATGCGACTTCATTCTCGTCGCTGCCGGCAACCTTGATGCTCTCATGGGCATGCATCCCGCGTTAAGGAGCAGAATTGAAGGTTACGGCTATGAGGTGTACATGAACGACACGATGCCCGACACTCCCGAAAACAGGCAGAAGCTTGTGAGGTTCGTGGCTCAGGAAGTTATTAAGGACGGCAAGATTCCGCACTTCGACAAGTATGCTGTGGCGGAGATTATCAGGGAAGCGAGGAGGAGAGCAGGAAGAAGAAACCACCTTACGCTAAGATTGAGAGAGCTTGGGGGGTTGGTAAGGAGTGCTGGTGACATTGCAAAGAGTGAGGGATCGGACATTGTGGGGCTCGAACATGTTCTTAAAGCAAAGAAGATAGCCAAAACGATAGAGGAGCAGCTTGCAGACAGGTACATAGAGAGGAGAAGGGATTACAAGCTCTTCATCACCGAAGGCTACGAAGTGGGTCGTGTCAATGGTCTGGCAGTTATAGGAGAATCTGCTGGAATAGTCCTGCCAATCATTGCTGAAGTAACACCTTCAATGAGCAAGTCGGAGGGGAGAGTTATAGCGACAGGCAGACTGCAGGAGATTGCCAGAGAGGCTGTAATGAACGTCTCTGCGATCATCAAGAAATATACGGAGAGAGACATATCGAATATGGACGTGCACATCCAGTTCGTTGGAACCTATGAGGGTGTTGAGGGTGATTCGGCGAGCATAAGCATAGCAACAGCCGTGATTTCGGCAATAGAGGGCATACCAGTTGACCAGTCTGTTGCCATGACAGGAAGTCTTTCGGTGAAGGGAGAGGTGCTGCCAGTTGGTGGAGTAACCCAGAAAATCGAGGCGGCAATTCAGGCCGGGCTTAAGAAGGTGATTATACCAAAGGACAATGTAGATGATGTGCTGCTTGATGCTGAACACGAGGGCAGAATTGAGGTGATACCAGTGTCTAGGATCGACGAAGTTCTTGAGTACGTACTTGAGGATGGTGAAAAGAAGAACAGACTGATGAGCAAGTTCAAGGAGCTTGAGCTGGCTGCAGTCTGACTATTTTTCAACGACTATCAATTTTCCAAACCCCTCTTTTATCTCCGCCTTGAGATTTTGTCCTTCAAAGACCTTTTCAAGAAAAGTTTTCACGAATCTCTTTATTTTCAGGTCGTTGAGAATGAGCGTGTAAACACCATCCCTCTCATCCTTTATCTCGTACCAGTTGGCCTTCTCCACATATCTGAGAATTTTCTCGACAGTATCAAGACCTTTCATCTTGTACTGCAGCGCATGGCTTAGGCCAATCTCCTCCATCTGCCTCCAGAACTCAGAATCTTCTGAATCCTCAATTTCGTTGAAGATGACTCTCCAGTGCTCTATATCGAGTATCATGTGCTGCCTCTTTGCCAGATAATCTATCCAGGCTTCAAGCGACTGTGAGTCCACACCGAGTTTGTAGACATCGTATCCAAGGTTAATAAGCTCACGAATGACCTCGCTTGTGCTTTTACCGGTCATTTTCTTAAGTTCCTCCAACTTCTTCTTTGATTTAGTGTCGAGAGATACACTCAACCTTTCGGTCATTGTTCATTCTTTGCATGCCTATTAATTACTCTTTCGCAGACATTGTGCATTTGCTGCGCAGTGGAGAATAAAATTGCGCAAAATTGTTCCAATTTTCACAAAAATATTCATTTTTAATCTTTAATCCCAAATAAAGTTAAATATCAATAATTCAACCTATTTTTGGTGATAAATTGAGGAGGTGGTTTAGATGGCAGATCCAATGGAAGCTATGAAAAAGGAGTTTGAGAACCGCATAGTTCCTCCAAGCTGGAAAGATAGAGTCTGGGATATAGAAGACTTCAAAAAGTTTCATAAGGATATCATAAAAGACAAGGAGTCCATAGAGAAGTGGTGGGAGAAGTGGGCAAACGAGATTTTCTGGTTCAAGAAGTGGGATAAAGTTCTTGACGACAGCAATCCACCATTCTACAGGTGGTTTGTCGGAGGAGAGACAAATCTTGCCTACCTATGCACAGACTGGCAGATTGAGCAGGGAAGGAAGAACAAGGTTGCTATAATATGGGAGGGTGAGCCGGTGAAGGAAAACGGTGAACCGCTAGAGGTTAGAAAGCTCACATACTACGACCTTTACAGAGAATCTAACAGAATTGCTGCAATGCTGAAGGATAAGCTTGGTGTCAAGAAGGGTGAAATTCTGACGTTCTACCTTCCGATGATTCCCGAACTGTCGCTTTTCATGCTTGGTATTCAGAGAATCGGGGCGAAGCACAGCATCGTTTTCAGCGGTTTCAGCGCTCAGGCTCTGGCTGTTAGAATCATGGATGCTGGAGCGAGATATGTTGTTACTGCCGACGGAGTTTACAGGAGAGGGAAGATTCTCAACCTGAAGGCGATAGTTGATGATGCCATTAAAATCTGCGAGCAGGAGGGGCACAGGGTTGAGAAGGTCATAGTGGTCAAGAGGGCAGGAAATGAGATTCCGTGGGATAAAAGCAGGGACGTGTGGTTTGAGGACCTGATGGAGGGCATAGGGAGGAACGTTAAGGTTGAGTGTGAGAAACTTGGTTCCGAGGACTTCAGCTTCATCCTCTATACATCAGGAACGACAGGAAGGCCCAAGGGTGTACAGCACTCAGTTGGGGGTTACGCTGTCCACCTCTACGCCACAATGAAGCTTATATTCGACATAAAGGATGACGATGTCTTCTGGTGTACTGCTGACGTTGGATGGATTACAGGCCACAGCTACATTGTTTACGGGCCGTTGATGACGGGTGCAACTTCAGTAATGTATGAGGGCGCTCCAGACTTTCCCGACATTAGCAGATGGGCGGCGATGATTGAGAGATACGGTGTGACAATATTCTACACAGCCCCAACAGCCATAAGAATGCTCATGCGATTCCCGGAGGAGAACTACACCAAGTACGATTTGTCTACGCTCAGAATAATCCACAGTGTTGGAGAGCCAATTAATCCTGAGGCGTGGAGATGGTACTACAGAGTGTTTGGAAAGGAGGATGCTATTTGCTCAAGCACATGGTGGATGACAGAAACGGGAGGAATGCTGACAGACCACTTCCCTGGACTGGGCAAGATTATCCCTCTCAAGCCCGGAACGAATGGCTATCCCATTCCGGGATTGAGAATGGAAGTCCTTGACGATGAAGGCAATCCTGTGAAGCCAGGGGAGAGGGGTTATCTGGTCATCTTAACACCCTGGCCTGGAATGCTCATGACCCTCTTCAAGGATCCCAACAGGTACATTGACGTCTACTTCGGCAAGTACAAGAGCAAGGGCTGGTACTTCTACACCGGTGATTTTGCGATGTTCGACGAAGATGGCTATGTCTGGGTTCTTGGAAGGGCGGACGACATTCTGAAGGTTGCCGGACACAGAATCGGAACTGCAGAGATTGAGTCTGCCATGGTCTCCCATCCAGATGTTGCCGAAGCAGCATCTGTCGGCAAATCTGATCCGGTCAAGGGAGAGATTCCTATAATCTACACGGTGCTGAAAGATGGTGCTAAGCCATCTCAGGAAATGGTGGTCAAGCTGAAGAAGCATCTCAGAGCGACTCTTGGGCCTGTGGTTGCTAGTGATGCTGTGATAACCTTCGTCAATACCCTGCCAAAGACCAGAAGCGGCAAGATTATGAGGAGGTTGCTGAGAGCTGTGGCTGAGGGCAAGGAGCTTGGAGATATTACCACCCTAGAGAGCGAGGTTGCAGTGGAGGAGGCAAAGAAAGCCTATGAGATGATTAAGTTGGCCCTTGAAGGGGCCAAATCCTAAATTTTTGGTGGTTTGAATGAGTAATGAGTACGAGCTGAAGGAAATTGGAATGTACAGAGAGTGGTGGGCAAATCCGGCAGTTCTTGGCCTTATGGGTTTTGCTCTCACAACAATGGCGACGGGGCTGTACCACACGGGCCTGTGGGGAGCAGGAGCTACACTTGCCCTAGCCATAGCCTTCGGTGGTACTGCACAGTTCATAGCGGGAGTTATAGACTTCAGGAAGGGAAACATCTTTGGTGGTTCTGCCTTCTGCTCGTATGGAGCTTTCTGGTGGGCAGTCTTCGTTCTGGCCTACCTACTCCCGGCTACGGGTGTGAAGGTGATGGCAAGTGACGAATTCGGATTCTTCCTGATGTGGACGCTGCTCACACTTGCATTCTTGGTTGCATCGCCCAAGGTCGGAAAGTTCCTTTCGGTGCTGTTTCTACTGCTTTTCATAGCCTTTGTGTTGCTTACAGCGTTTACCTACGGACTCGCGAATGGGGTGGACATGACCGGCTTCAGAGTTGTAATGGGTGTCGAGATATTCATTACAGGATTGTGGGCGTGGTACATAGCAATGGCGGAGCTCGTCAACACCGTCTCAGGGCAGAATGTAGTGCCCCTATCTTAATTTTTTGGCCCTGTTTCATCATACTTGGAATTTCACCTCCACCATATAACCCTTTCCAACTAACTCCCGAATAAACGACTCTATTTCTCCCTTTCAGCATACCTTCTCAGCAGCAAATTCAGCAAATTCTTAG
>JAPDIT010000048.1 GCA_029259455.1 Archaeoglobi archaeon | reverse complement strand
ATTTCAGTGTATGCTGTGTATATTCCTTTATCCGTGAACAAACAGCAGTTTATCTGTTCCTGAAGGATTTCATTTTTTGACGTAGTTCCATCTGAGCTTTGCTGAGTAAACTTTTTCGCTGAAACGCTTTAAGAACGTTGAGTCTATTATTCCCGTAAGACTGATTCTTCCGTTAATAATTCCGGGAAATAGCTCAAGCTGGTTGTAAAGCAAATCCTCAATTTCTGTTAATCTTTGGATACTTTTGATTAATGTCGTTCTATCTTTCCCGACTATGTCTTCTGATATGCTTTTAATCGTCCTGATTACAAAAGTTCTTATCAGAGAATATGCAGTTAAATCCTCCGCAATGCTGAAACCTAACTCGTTCAGGGATTCTGTCATAAGGTTATACAGCAAGTTAAGTATAGGTGTCTGCTGGTTCTCTAATTCTAATTTGCAGTACATGGGTAACTTTTAGTATGATTATATAATAAATGCTTTTCGTTCACACCGTCAGTATCTTATTTACTTACCCCTTACCTACAGACAAATTATTATCACAATTATAAGCCTAACGTTCTTGGACATGCGAAATTCGGCTATGCCGAATTTGGGCGTAGCGGAGCCGTATGTTGTTGAATGCGGTCGGCAGTTATTCCTGAACTTTGTAGGTCTCAATGCGTTTCAAAAGCCTCTCGAAGCAACATAAAATAGTGAAAAATCAGAAGGCATCCAACCTCCTAACCTCATCAAAAACGCCAACCACTTTGTAGAAGGTCGTAACCTGCTTCAAATCCTGCAAGTCCTCCTCTTTCAGCGGAGCCTCTACCTCGACAAAGAAGACATAGTCCCCAAGCCCTGTTCCGGCAGGCCTCGACTCAAGCTTTCTCAAATTGAATCCTTTCCTGTAAAAGATATCAAGCACATCCTTAAGGGCTCCAGGCCTATCTTCAACTCCGAAGAAGAGTGATGTTACGTTTCCTTCACTCTTTCCAGTCCTCTTCCTTATCAGGTAAAACCTCGTTATGTTTCTGCCCTTCAGATCCTGTATCCCCTTTCTGAGCACGTGCAGCCTGTAAAATCTTGCAGCATTCTCAGACATTATTGCTGCAGAATAGTCGTCGAGCATTCTGGCTGCATCGCTGGTTGAGGTGGTGTACCTTATCACAACAGAGGGAAGGTAGTTGTTTATGAAGCCCATGCACTGCGCAACGGCCTGCGGGTGGGAGTAGATGGTCTTTATTTCCTTCAACTCTATTTTTCTCTTCGCAGCGAGGCAGTGAATGACCTCAAGCCTCGCCTCTCCGAAAACCTCGACGTCGTGGTTCATTAATGCATCGAGAACTGGCAGAACTGTGCCGTTAACCGAATTCTCTATTGGCACCAAACCGTAATCAACCTCCCCGCTTTCAACGAGCTTAACTATCTCATCCGTCGTGGAGCAGTAACGCAACGGCACTCGCGAACCGACAAGCTTCAATGCCATCTCCTCGCTGAAGCTTCCCTGCGGACCGAGAACGGCAATTGTGTACTTCACTCCAGCAACCTTGTACTCCTCCTCCTTTGCTAGGCTCATTATTCCCTCAAAGACCTCTTTCAGCTTCACGGGATTAAGATTTGTTTTTGAAACAACCTCCCACAGCTTCTCCTCCTCAACGTCTCTAACCTCTATAGGCTCTCCCTTCTCCATCTTTATCCTAGCAATCTGTCTTGCAGCGTCGATTCTCCTCTCAATCAGCCTCAAAATCAAAGAGTCAATGGATTTTATAAGTCCCCGAAGCTCATCTATACTCTCAGCCTTTTTTGTGGCTTTGTAGGACTCAAGGATAATCGTGCTCGACTCGTAGTCGGTGTAAATCTTTCTAAGCTCTTCAAAGATTCTTCTGAAGCTCTCTCTGTCTTTCATCTTCTCGTGGAGCTCCATTGCTCTTTCGAGGTATTCTCTTCTCATCTCTTCCGCGTTCTTCTGAATCTGGTAGTACATCTCCCAGTTCTGGTTTATGATCCTGCTTGCAAGCTTGTAGAGCACTGTGAAAATCGGAGAGGCATATTTCAACTCCTCCTTGTCGTATCTTAAATAATCTGCCATCGAAACGAGGATGAAGTGCGCTATCCCCTGAATCTCAGCCATCTTTCTGTCGTGCTCCTCAACATCGAGTCTGCTTAGAACAGCTCCGCATCTCCTCAGCTCGTTCAGAATTACCTTCTCCTCCTCTCTTCCAGATTCCCGAACAACTATGACGTTTGAAAGAGCAAGCTCGCTGTCTCCACCGAGCATCGGGTGAATGCTGAGGAAGTCGAATCCAGACTTCTCGAAAAGAGGGACCGAGACCTTTTTGACCGACGAAATGTCCACGAGCAAGGCATCCTTCATCGCTCCCCTCTTTATGTGCTCTAAAGCCTCTTCAAGCGCGTACATCGGAGTGCAGACGAAAATTACGTCGAAGCCAGAAATGCTGTTTGTGTCCTTCTTCATCTGGTCTATGTCGTATCCTCTGACGTAGTATCCTCTGCCGTAAAAAAGGTCTCTGAAGAGCTTTCCCATGTTTCCAACGCCGTAAATTAGTATTCTCATAAAATCACCTCAGCCTGCTGATAATCTCTCTTGCATCATTTAGGCTCAGCTGTCCTGGAGCCTTGGGTTCTCCCACATAGCAGTAAACGAATGGAGAGCCAAGGTAGGCGGCAAAGATGCGGGTAAAGCTGAACTCCTTCCCCATGAGGAAAGCGACAACATCGTCGTAGTTTACAAGAATCCTGACGATCTTCTCCACATCCCTTATGCTTCTCCCCATGGTCGCGATTTTGACAACATCTCCTCTTCTGCCCTCAACAATGCTCCTCAGCTCATTATAGTCAGGTGTCTCCTTGAAATTGTGATAGGATTCAATTATCTTGCAGTTGAAATCGAAGGCAGAGTCTGGAAGATCGTTCTCCAGATCGACATATTCGGGGTTGAGTGAATCAAAAGCCTCCCTAATCCACTCAAGTCTCTTGCTCTCCTCACCCTCAAACTTTCCGCCATCTGAAACCCTCCTGCACGTCAGAATTTTTTCCTTGTCAACTTTAGCATTTCTAAAGTCGAATAGGTCGAGTCTGAGCTCAACAGCATCCGCATCTTGGGCAAGATTGAGTTCTTCAAAATTTGAAACCGTTGCAACAAGCTTCATGTCTACCTTTCCACAATGAACTCGTCAACCTCAACCCCGAAGTGCCTAGCCCTCTTCCCAAGCCATACTAGAATTTCGTCTCCAGGCTTTAGCTCGGCAACGGAAACGTGCTTTCCATCTGGTGCAACTAGTTTTATCGTTTCTGCATTCTGCAGTATAACGCTCCCCTCAACTCCGTCAAACTCGGCTGTTACCAGAATCAGGGGTCTCCTCTCAATTTTAACCCTTCCAACGTAGCTTTTTCTGACACTACCATCGAATTTTACCACTTCTACTTCATTCCCCGCCTTGAGCTCGGCAAGGTATCTTGTCTTGTCCCCCACCTTTAAGTAAGCATTGACGCTGCCGGCGTTAACTCTGAACGGCCTTGAAGCGACGTATTCACTCTCCTCACTCTCGCTTGCAACGAGAAACATGAATGAAGCCTGATTTCCGACAAGCATTCCCTCTCCGGGTGTCATGAGCGTAACAGTGTCAATGCAAACCCTCTCTCCAACTCCAAGCGGTCTGATCTCCTTCACCCTCGCCTTTACGAGTTCAAGCTTTTCTCCCTCTTCTTTGACTACCTCGTAGAACTTTCGTAAGGTCTCCCTGTCTCCGCTTACAGCAATCCCGTCAGCACCCTTTTCGAGGGTTGTGAGGGTAAGCTTTGCATCATCGATTGATTCAACGGCAGTTATTACCTTTCCGCTCTTCTTCATGGCGATTATGTTCTCAAGCGGTATTACCTTCCAGTCCTCAAACTTCAGAATCACAACATCTTTCTGCAGTGCTCTCTCCTGATCTTCCGCCGACGAAATCTTTATGAGGGCATCTTCAATCGGTATTATTTTCATCCTTCCCAGCTTTTCAGCTCTTTCCTTGAACTCCTTTTTGACAAAGGCTCCGTCGAATCCTATCTCGATGGCATCCTTCAACATCTCCTTTACTTCGTCCCAGCTTTCTCCTTCAGCCAACAACCATACCTCTTTCATACTTTACCACTTCCTCTACTACCTCCTCAAACGATGCATTGCCATGAACAAGCATGTGCAGTGCTTTGGCAATTCTCACTGGTTCGTCGCTGTTAAATACATTTCTCCCCGCAGCCACTCCAGATGCTCCTCTCGTTAAAGCATCGTAAACCCTCTTCAAGAACTCCTCCTCACTCCCCTTGCTCCCTCCGGCCACAACAACGGGAATGTCACAGATATTTACAACTTCCTCAAATCTCTGAACGTATGGAACTTTAAGAATGTCCGCACCAAGCTCGTAGCCAATTCTCGTGGCATGCCTTACAGTTTCGGTGTTAACCTCTACGTTGCCTCGCGGATACATCATAGCCAGCAAGGGGATTCCGTAATCATCGCAAATTTCAGAAATTATTCCAGCTTTCTCGATCTGCTCAGCTTCCGTCTTGCTGCCAATGTTGATGTGAACGCTTACCGCGTCAGCCCCAAGCGCGATTGCTTTCTCAACACTTGTGATTATCCTTTTATCGTTCGGGTCTTTGGCATGCGCAGTTGATGCACTGAGGTGGATTATTAGCGCGGGCTCCATTTCTGCAAGAATTGCAGAATGCTTTGCCACACCCTTGTGTACGACCACAGCATCGATGTATTCATGCACTTCTCTAACTACTCTGTCCACGTTTTCTATCCCTTTTTCAGGTTTTGTGATTCCGTGGTCCATCGGGAGTATTATGGATCTTCCATTTTTCACAATTCTCGACAACCTTCTTCTTTTACCTAACATATAAAACACCTCTTATATTTTTAGAGCATAAACCCCATATACAGACACGGAACCATTGCAGAACACCTCCCGCTAATTAAAAGCTAAACCAATAGCCAAAGCTAAACCCAAAATAGAATCCAAATAGCTTTTCAGCTTTGGCTATATTGTGCATTAATAGATTGCACACCAGTATGTATTTAAGTTTTTCCTCCGAAATGGAATTTTTGCCGTATTAAGATTGTTGCCAAAAAAGCTCGAACGCTGAACCCTCCAGTCAAATCATGCACCCTCAATTTTCGACGCACAGTCCTTGCAAAAGGTAGCTGGTTTTCTGTCAACCTCTTCAACCGAATTCGAAAACCTCATTACACAATCGTTTTTGCAGTGCTTTAAACCGAGAACGTGTCCTATTTCGTGCATTGCCTCCTTTACAACTCTTTCCTCGTAAAGTTTGTTGTCGACAGTAGAGAGGCGGGAGACGGAGAGTATAGCCCTCGCACCACCAAGTTCGGCTTCACCAAAAACGAAATTCATCCCTGTAGCGTATATGTCTTTTCCCGTCACACCTAAGGTCACTCTGGTGGAGGGAAGCGTTCTAAGGAGACATGTTGAGTTGTACTGCCTCCTTGATGGGTTGTAGCACCTCAAACTGGCTTCCAAGGCAGGAAGCACGAAAACATCTGCTTTGAACACTTCCTTGAGGCGATTTTTTAGTATCTCAACCGTATGGCTGTTCACCGAGAGAGGTTGGATGTAGATCTTCATGCTTAGCCTCCGATTATCTCCATCGCTCTTTCTCCCACAACCTTTGCAACGTCAACACCAAAGGTTGAAAGGATGTACCAGCCTCCGTAAATCGTTCCTATCATGCTTCCGATATTTGTTAAGGCAGCAACGAGAAGCACGCGGAAAAACCTGTTTCGCAGCATTTCCTTAAAGCTGTTCGCTTCGACGAGCTTTGAGAAATCCTCTACGGTCGGCTTCTGAATCCAAGCCTCTACGAGTCCTGAAACCCACCCAGCAGCAATCATTGGGTTGAGTGAAGTCATCCAGGCACACAGAAAGGCTGTAATGATTGACAAGGGATGCCCCCTCGCAATCGCAGCACCTATGGCGGAAAGTATGCCGTTAATCAAAAACCAGCAGAGAAAAGCCCTCACAAGCACTTCGGTATTCAGCGACATGGCAATGAGGACGAAAGTTGCTATAATGATTGCAGTAAAAGCCCCCATGAAGATTTTGAGGTAGTTCCGACCACTCTTAACTTCTTCAAGCTCCCTTAAATCCACCGGGTTATCCTTAAGTTTTAGCAAAGCATTCTCGATCCCCCTCCTGTGCCCGGCACCAACCACAGCAACAATCTTGTTGTACCTCGAAAGAGCATTCAGGAGGTTGGCGGCCATGTAAATGTCTCTCTCGTCTATCAGAACCTTTGCGGCATTCGGAGATATTTTTCTAAATTCTTTTACCAGCATGTCGAGAACATCTTCCTCAAGCATCTCATCTACCTCGATATCTTCCCCGCTGAATGAACTTCTGATAAGGTGGACGATGAGCTTTACCTTTTCAAAAAAACTGAGTTTCTGCCAGAAGCGTTTGAAAGTTATTCCGATATCTCTATCTATAAGGATGACATCAGCACCCACTTCCCTGGCTTTTTCAATAGCGACAAGCATCTCACCGCCAGGCTTTACTCCCGTCTCCTCACCAACTTTCCTCTGGAAGTAAGCCAGAATGAGCTGGAAAATTAGCATGAAAACGTTTCCACTCTTTATAACATCTACTATCGAAATATCCTCTCTCTGCCCGTGAACCAGAGCATGATACCTCCTGGGGCAAAGTTCCACAGCAACCGCATCCGGCCTCTCCTTCTCTATAACTTCTTTAACCTCTTCTACACTCTTTTTTGAGACATGAGCGGTGCCCACTATGATGAGTCTCTTTTCCTCCAACCCATCACCTCCAAAGCTTCAAGGATTTCCTTGATCTTCATGAGATCACTTCTCGATACGATCCCCACAATTCTGCCATCCTCAACCACTGGCAGTCTTCCAATCCCCATCTCGCTCATGATTTTAAAAGCATCGAATGCGGACTTATCTGGAGTGATAGTAACCACTTCTCTGCTCATGACGTTCCCAACCATCTCCTCAGGATCCACACCAGTTATGTCATGCAGCGTGATAATCCCCACAATTCTTTCATCCTCAACAACGGGAAAGCCGAGGTGTTTCGTTTTCAATATCAGATTAACAACTTCTGAAACTCTCATTTCAGGGGAAACAGTGACAACATCTGTACTCATCACATCAGCAACGCTAACCCTCCCGAGAACATTCTCAAGCAGCACAAGTCTCTCCTCCTCGTTCGCTCCGATGTATATGAAGAGAGCTATGAGTATTAACCATGGATTGCTGAATATTCCGAAGATTGCCATAAGTATGGCTAATGTCCTGCCAGTTTCAGCAGCAATTTTAGTGGCTTCAACGTAGCTTCTTCTCTCTGCCAAAAAGCTCCTTAATACTCTGCCTCCATCCATCGGAAACGCGGGAATCAGGTTGAAAACTCCGAGGATGATGTTGATGTGTCCAAAAAGCAGGAAGAACGCCCTCACTTCAGCAACAGGTATGGATGAAAGGAAGAGAGAGATAATTCCGATCCCAAAACTTGTAGCGGGCCCTGAAATTGCTATCATAAACTCTTCCCTCGGCTTCTTCGGCAGATTTTCCATCATAGCAACTCCGCCAAAAATGAAGAGCATAATTCCTTTTATTTTAACGCCGTATCGCCTTGCAACAAGAGAGTGTCCAAGCTCATGTGCGAGAATTGACCCGAAAAGACCCACTGCAGCTAGGGAGGACAAGATTACCCTTTCCGTTACAGGAAAATTCTTAAAGCCGTATGGAGGTTGAGAGATTGAAAAGGCGTAAATTAGGAGGATAAGTAAAATCAGGAGGCTGATATGTACCTCCACGTCAATTCCAAAGACTCTGAAAATTCTGATGGATGCGCGCATATTTTTGTGTATAGTGGAGCTTATAATTAAACCTAATCCTTTGTGCAGTCTCTAAGGAATTTTCAGTTTATATGCTCTTACAACTGATAAAGCAACTTGTTTAAGTTCTTCCAGAAATTCCTTTTCAGTTTTATTATATTTGGCTCTGTTGCAAAATCCACAGGCACAAACAAGATTATTGAGTTTATCTCCACCATATCGCGATTTAGGCTGTTTGTGGTCCAAATGTAATTCTAAGTCAGGATATTGAAGTAAACTACGTTTGCAGTACACACAAGCATAGTCATCTCTCGCAAAAACTACGCATTTTCTAAAATTCTTTATAGCCTCTTCGCCGTATTTTTCGGCTATTCGTATTATTTCATCGGTAATTTCGTGAATATCTAAACCGAGTAAATCTGGATGTTCTTCTTCTATCCACCAAAAATTTTGGTGGTGTAACAACAAAGGTGGAAATTTTTAAGGGCAGGGATTCAACCCCACCCTCTGTGCCCACGCTAAAAGTCGAAATACCAGCAATGACCCTTACAATCGAACACGATAAAAAGATTTCCA
>JAPDIT010000050.1 GCA_029259455.1 Archaeoglobi archaeon | reverse complement strand
GGTATGCAACCTCTCAGTGGGATGTACCAATGAACTCTATCATTATCCCTCTCCGAATTCCAAGTGAGCTTTACTACAACACGATGGAGGCAAAACTGCATTTATTTGACGGTAGCGGGTTATCTCATTACAGGATGATTTACGAAAGCGATTATCCTGGAGAATGGATGTCTTATATCTCTCAGGTCGATTTAAACAACGAGAGTCAGGTTTTGCAGGTAGCCCTTTATGAGTCAGTAATGAGGGCACGATATGGTCTTTCTCCGACAATGGGTACGCAGGAAGTTCTCTACAAGTACGCCTACAGCCAGCTTTACGAGAAAAAAATTGGGACGTCTGTGAAAATTGCACCTTCAGGGTATGTAAAAATCTTCGAGAGAGTTAAAGGGGCAGTTGTTACTGGCAAAGTTTCCAGCAATGTAACAGAAGTTATTGTAAATGCAACAATCAAAACGAATCAAAACAGAACTTTCGAGTACTGGCAGACGGTTAAGGTTGAAAACGGCACTTATACTATTGTGCTCCCTTACTCTCACGACTCCAGCTACCCCGTTAAACCGGTGACGCCTTACTACATAAAAGCAGGAAACGTTGTGAGAGAGCTGACAGTGGAGGAGGAGCAGGTTCAAAATGGAGATGTGGTTGAACTTGATTTATAGTATAACCAATTTTTTTATCGTTAACACTTGTTGTAATTATTGTTCAAAAAATTGCTACATGGAATATTTTTCGATTAATTTAAATTCTAGCGACTCTGAAATCGTAAAGGAGGCCTGAGAAAATTGGGCTAAGTGAGGAATCGTGTAGTTTGGCGGAAAGGCGAAAAGCGATAAATACAAATAAACAAAAATGGTGGTTTGGGTATAGTCTAAGTGGATTGGAGGTGAGCAAGTATGGTTGAGAGAAAAAGGATAGGGATTCCGGAAGGTGTTAAAGTCAAAGAAAGTGTTGGCGAGGAAGCAGAGTTTCCGTTCGACATATCTCCGATGTACGAGGGAGAGAGAATCAGAAAAGGTGACATGTTCGTTGAACTTGGTGGTCCAACACAGCCCGGCTTCGAACTCGTTATGGCTCTGCCCGTGGATCAGGTAGAGGATATGAAAGTTACACTCATCGGCCCTGACCTTGATGAGATGGAAGAAGGGAAAGCATATCCATACGCAATGATTTACTACATTGCCGGTGAGATGGTAGAGACAGATCTTGAGCCCGTCATTGAAAGAAGAAACCACGACTTCCAGAACTATATCGAGGGATACATGCACCTCAACCAGAGATACGACATCTGGATCAGAATTGGTAAGAACGCTATTAAGAAGGGGCTGAAGAGCCTCATCCAGATTGCCAAAGCAACAATGATGCTCTACAAGAACGAGCTGCCCTTCATAGAGAAGATTGAGGCCGTTTACATCACCGACAAGGATCTGGTCGAGAAGCTGCTTAACGAGCTTGCGATGCCAATATTCGAGGAGAGAGATGCGAGAGTTGAGGCTCTGAGTGATGAGGATGTTGATGAATTCTATTCATGCACTCTCTGCCAGAGCTTTGCTCCTACCAATGTATGTATCGTCTCACCAGACAGACCCTCGCTATGCGGGGCGATAACGTGGTTCGACGGTAGAGCTGCCGCAAAGGTTGACCCCGAAGGTCCTAACAGGGCAGTTCCTAAAGGTGAGTGTGTCGATCCAATCGGTGGTGAATACACTGGTGTTAACGAGTTTGCGAAGCAGGAGAGCGGTGGAGAGTACGAGAGGATAAAGCTGCACAGCTTCTTTGAGTATCCGCACACAAGCTGTGGCTGCTTCGAGGTAATTGGATTCTACATGCCAGAAGTTGACGGCATCGGCTGGGTGCACAGAGGTTACGCTGAACCAGCACCAAACGGTCTGACATTCTCAACAATGGCAGGGCAGACCGGTGGTGGAAAGCAGGTAGTCGGATTCCTTGGCATTGGTATTGCCTACTTCAGAAGCAAGAAGTTCATTCAGGCTGACGGTGGGTGGTACAGGGTTGTCTGGATGCCGAAGGAGCTGAAGGAGAGGGTGGCAAAGTACATCCCAGATGACATAAGAGACAAGATCGCAACGGAGGAGGATGCCAAGACTCTTGATGAGCTCAAGGAGTTCCTTAAGAAAGTTGATCACCCAGTGGTGAAGGGCGTTGTCAGGCCTGTGGATGGCCAGAAGATTACCAATGGATGGGTTGAGGAAGAAGAGGAGGCTGAAGAAGCTGTTGAAGAGGTTGCGGCCGAAGCTCCTGCCGCTCAGCCAGCACAGCCAGCGGCGATGCAGCCAATGCCGATGCAGATGCCCGGATTCCAGCTGTCCGCCCTTCAGATACCAGCTTCTTCAGCAGCCCCGGCAGGAGTTAAGCTGATCATCAAGGATGCGAAGATTACAATCGACAAGGTCATCGTCAGGAAGGCTGAGAAGGAGAAGAAGGGTGGGAAGTAATGGAGGAGGAGGGCAAGAAGGTTAAGCTCATCCTTAAAGGAGCTCAGATTCACATCCCAGAACTGATAATAGAGGAGGAAGAATGACAGTGATAGCGGTGGCGGGCAAGGGTGGAACCGGGAAAACGCTGGTTTCCGCCCTCCTCGTTAATTTTATTTCAGAGCATACAACAAGCGTTCTCGCAGTTGACGCAGATCCAGACAGCAACCTGCCAGAAGCTCTCGGTGTAGAGGATCAGATAAAAAAAACTCTCGGTGAGATCAGAGAACTCTTTCAGGTTAGCAGGGATGAAATGGGAACCATGAACAAGGAGCAGTGGCTGGAAGGAAAGATTTACGCTGAGGCTATCTGCGAATGCCCACGTTATGACCTTCTGGTAATGGGAAGGCCAGAGGGGGAAGGATGTTACTGTTTTGCCAATTCCCTACTGCGTGGAGTGCTGAGAAGACTGATGAGACACTACGACTACATTATAATTGATACCGAAGCCGGTCTGGAGCATTTCAGCAGGAAAACGATAGATTCAGCGGATTACATAATCATCGTAACCGATATGTCAAGGAAAGGGCTTGCAACAGCGAAGAGAATCAAGGAGCTTGCAGAGGAGCTCAGGCTGAATTTCAAGAAGATCTTCCTGATTGCAAACAAAATTGCATCGGAGGATGCGGAGAGGGCGATAAGAAAATTTGTGAAAGAGGAGGGTTTGGAGCTGCTTGCCGTGCTGCCATACGACACCAGCGTGGCTGAACTCGACCTGAGAGGAGATCCTGTGAGCGAAATAGACAAGAATTCGGAAGTTTATAGGAAAATGAGGGAAGTAGCTAGTTTAATGCTCAATTTGTCAGTAAAGGCGAGGTGATTGATTTGAAAAAGTTCACGCTTGAGGAGTTTTTGGAATTGCTGAAAAAGTATAATGTAGAGGAGATTGAGGGGGTAAAGATTGAGGGAGACCTCGAAATAGAGCTTGAAGGCTCATCTATAGACCTGTCTGCAATAGCCCCTCTGTACTCAATGCTTTCAGAATTCGGCAACTTCCTGTATCACGCAAACATGGCGCTTGGATACCTGCAAAGACTTTCTGCAGCTCTTGGCATACCCACACCCTTTGCTGCACAGCCCCAGGTAGCTGCTCCTGTACCTGAAGCTGCTCCGGCAGTTGAGGAGCTCAAGCTTCCGACAGAGCTCGTAAAGGCAAAGTTTGAACCTTACAAAGAGGAATATCCGAGTAAGATTGAAGAGGTTGTTCTGGGTGCAACTAAGGCGGATGGAGGAAGCAGAGACTACACTATCACCCTTGGCGGTGAGAGGAGTCTGGCCTTCTACACCTTTGATGCTCCACAACCCCACCTGCCTGCAATAGCAGTTGATGTCTTCGACAGACCACCAGCCCTTGCAAAGGCTGTGAGGGTGCATTATGGGGATGTGCTGGACAACCCAGCAGAGTGGGCTAAGAAGTGTGTCAAGAAGTTCGGTGCTGACCTCGTAACGCTCCACCTCATCAGTACTGATCCATTGCTGGACAACACCCCGGCAAGCGAGGCTGTGAAGGTTCTTGAGGATGTTTTGCAGGCGGTAAAGTGTCCAATCATTGTTGGTGGAAGCGGTAACAAGGAGAAAGACCCAGAAGTTCTTGAGAAGGCGGCAGAGGTTGCAGAGGGGGAGAGAATCATGCTTGCCTCAGCAACTCTCGACATGGACTGGGAGGGGATCGCCAACGCCGCCAAGAAATACGGGCATGTGGTGCTCAGCTGGACCCAGATGGACATAAACAACCAGAAGACGTTAAACAGATACCTGCTGAAGAGGGCCGAACTGCCGAGGAACAGCATCGTTATGGATCCAACAACAGCAGCCCTTGGTTACGGTTTGGATTATGCTTTCACAAACATGGAGAGGATCAGAATAAGTGGATTGAAGGGCGATACTGATCTCAACTTCCCGATATCGAGCGGAACAACCAATGCTTGGGGAGCGAGAGAGGCATGGATGAAAGACTCGCCGATTGAAGATGACACGCCATGGGGGCCGAGAGAGCTGAGAGGTCCGATCTGGGAGATCATAACGGGTCTAACTCTCTCACTTGCGGGAGTTGACCTCTTCATGATGATGCATCCTGTTGCTGTGGCTGTGCTCAAGGAGGTCTTCAACACCCTCGGTGGAAAAGTGAAGGAGAGCATAGAAGATCCGGGAGAATGGATCTTCATGGAGGTGTGATGAATGAAAGTAAAGAGCCCGCTTGAGGTTTACAACTACCTGCCAAGAACAAACTGCGGAGAGTGTGGGTTCGATACCTGCATGAGCTTTGCAGCCCACATCATCGACAGATCAGTAACGCCTCTCGACTGCAAGCCACTCGTTGAGGAAGCTGAGAAGAATCCAAAGGTCAAGAAGAAGCTTGAAGAACTTCTTGAGCTTACAGCTCCAGAAATTGCAGAGGTTGTAATCGGTGTCGGAGAGAATGCTGTAAAGATTGGTGGAGAGGAAGTTCTACACAGACATGAACTCACTTTCTTCAACCCGACAGGCTTCTTCTTCGATGTATGGGACACGATGGATGACAAGGCCTTAGAAGAGAGATGCGAGAAGATTGTAACCTACAAGAAGTTCTACGTTGGAAAATACCTGACTCTTGATGGCTTTGCTGTGAGATGCACATCTGGAGATCCAAAGAGGTACAGAGAGGTCGTGAAGAAGGTCGCATCCTACGGTAAGCCCATGATTCTTGTTGCCCTTGATCCGGAATGCATGAAAGCAGCTCTTGAAGAGGTTGCTGACCAGAGGCCTCTGATGTACGCGGCAACTGAAGAGAACTGGAAGGAGTTTCTGAAGATGGCTCTTGAATACAAAGTTCCCGTAACGCTGAGATCCAAGGATCTGAACGTTCTCAAGAGCATGGCAGTGACGTTCAAGCAGGCCGGTGTGAAGGACATCGTTCTTGACCCAGTAACCGAGCCGCTTGGAGAGGGGCTCAAGGGAACCTTTGAGAGGGTAATCCAGCTTCGCAGAACCGCGATTTTAGGGCAAGACAAGGACGTTGCTTATCCAATTATGGTCACACCCATTGCAGCATGGCTAATTGAGGGAGATGAAGTTACCAGATCATACTGGGAGGCTGTTATCGCGAGCATGTTCATTGTGAAGTACGGAGACATCATGATTTTCAGAAGCATTGACCAGCATGTGGTTATGCCAACAATAACGCTTAGAGCAAACATATACACCGACCCGAGAACACCCGTGCAGGTTGAGCCTGGACTGAGGGCAATCAACGATCCGAGCCCAGACGATCCTGTGTTCATCACAACCAACTTCGCTCTAACATACTACACTGTTGAGAGCGATCTCACGAGTGGTGGAATCAAGGGATGGCTGCTTGTGCTTGACACCGGTGGACTGGGTGTCGAGGTGAGTGTTGCAGGTGGGCAGTTCACAGCTTCAAAGGTTAAGGAACTCATGGAGGAAACGAAGATTGAAGAGAAAGTGAACCACAAGTACCTCGTTATTCCGGGGCTTGCTGCAAGATTACAAGGTGCGATTGAGGACGAGACAGGCTGGAAAGTTCTTGTTGGCCCAATGGACTCGGGAAGAATCAAGGGGTGGCTTGAGAGCAACTGGCCACCCAAAGAGTAATTTTTTATTTACTTTTTATTAAGTCCATTAAAATCGACTCAACTTCTCCGAGCCACTTTCTTATGCTCCTAATGTCCGATAGATCAAGCTCCCCTTTCTTCACAGTTCTGTCGTGCTGCAGAACGAACATGCCTCTGCTGACAACCTTGCCAAACCTTCTTGGTGGGAGGTGAGCTACAACAGCCTTCTTTCCCTGCTTGTACTCTTCACTGTTGGTAACAACCTCCAGCCTGTCACCATAGTCAAAAATGCACAGCCACAAGCCGTCAAGCTCACTTCTCGAAATTATTTCACCGGCAAAGTATCTTATTGCCTCTCCGATTCTCTCTATTTCGCCCCTCTTCATGAGTTCAGGAAGGTAGGCAATGTATTCGAGCCAGTAATCCGCTAAGGCGGTGTTGTAGTCCTTGGAGTTTGGCAGCATGTCCTTCAAGCTACATGCAGTATCAACGATTTTCAGGAAGCTGTCGAATTCAAGCAGTTCATCAACGCTCAGATAGCAGTATTTCACGTTTTGAATTTCCGAAGAAATGGATTTCAGCTCTTCAATGAACTTCTTTCTTCCCGGTATCTGCAATGACTGCGACACCCTCAACAACTCTTCAATACCCTTCTCAGCGAGCAAAATTCTGAAGTCGTTTGCGGTATCCATTCTCAACCTTCCACCATATCCTTAAGGGAGTTGAAAACGTAGTCAGGCTCAATTCCGTGCCTTTCAATCATCTGGTTCAGGTTCTCCTTGGTTGTAACCCCCGTAAGAACCAGAACAGTTTCTGCGCCTATTGCCCTACCAGCAGCAACGTCGACATCTATCTGATCTCCCACAACTGCAACATCCTCTGCCTCAAGACCGAGAATTTCAAGAGCCTGACGCATTATCACCTCTGATGGCTTTCCAACCACCACGTCAGGCTCTCTCCCGGTCATCCAGTAAAGAGCCCCTATAATCATCCCCGTTCCGGGAATAGGACCATCTTCCGCTGGGAAAATTCTGTCGGGATTTGTTGCTATATACCTCAAACCTTTCAAGCATGCTCTCAGGGCTTTAGTCATTAATTCGAAGTTTATCCCTCTGTTTGACCCTACAACCAGATATTCTGCCTCATCGTAATCAACGATTTTCAGCCCTGCAAGTTTCAACTCCTCTATCAGCCCTTCCTCGCCGGTCGTGAAAACCTTGGCATTCGGCTTCTCCTTTGCAATAAGCCTCGCAGTTGCGTAGGTGGCTACAAGAATTTCATTCTCACCAACTTCAAGACCGAAATTCTTTAGTCTCTCAAGCAGAGTTCTCCTGCTTCTAGTTGAGTTGTTTGAAACGAAGATTACCTTCTTGCCAAGCTCCTTGAGTCTCTTTACTCCTTCAACGCCCTCTGGAATAGGCGTTACACTCTTGCCGATAACCCCGTCTATGTCGATTATGTAGCCCTTCTTGTCAGGCTTCATTTACATCAGTCCCAAGGTTCTAAGCTCTTCTGAAATCCTCTCAACAGCCTTTCTCGCATCATCCGGGCTCTTTCCGCCCGTAACAACCATTTTGCCGGATCCAAAAATCAGAACGACGACTCTCGGGTTGTCAAGCCTGTACACCAGCCCCGGAAACTGCTCAGGTTCGTACTCGATGTTCTCAAGCCCAAGGCCTATGGCAATTGCGTTGAGATTGAGGTCAACTCCGAGGTCTGCTGAAGCGACGATGTTCTGAACCTTTACCTCAGGTTCGTCAATCACAGAGATGCCGATTTCCTTTAGCATCTTCACGATCTGCTTCACAGCCCTCCTCGCATCCTCCACACTCTTGGAACCTGTGCACACAACCTTCCCACTTCTGAAAACGAGAGCAGCAGCCTTCGGCTCCTTTGTTCTCAAAACCAGCCCCGGAAACTGCTTGGGCTTGTATTCAGAGTCTTTAATTTCCCTTGAAATTTTGTTCAAATCTATGTTTTCGCCAATCTGGGTAGATGCTACAACATTTTCTATTTTTATCTTGTAATCCTGCATAACACCACCATTTTAAAAGACTTAAATACCATATAAATACCTTTGGTATTTTTCTGAAGTTATTCTAAGCCACTCTTTTTTAGCAGGTATACAGAGATACATGAGCTTTCAGGTTTCTAGGTGAAAAGGGGTAAGTATACCCATAGATATGGTAAAAAGGAGAGCCAGCTTAGCGGAGAAGCTATCTATCTGTTCATTTTCGTGAGGTGTTCTTAAAGTTCAACTCTTCGGAAAGTTACCCAAAAAGTTATATGTGTTCATTGCTATACTTCTGCATGGGAGAACGAACCGAGGCACTCCTTAGAATACCACTCGGCATCTTTTACGGGCTGGTTTTGAATGTGCTGGGGATTGTGGTGGGTGTATTATGGATATTCCTCTTTCTGTATACTCTGATTCTCGGAAAGAGACATAGAGGTGCAGCGGAGTTTATGAACGGTTACGTTTCGCTGATGTATAGGGTATACAGGTACATTTCCTTTGCAACGAACGAAAGGCCGAAACTGAGCCTCCAGCCCGTTGAGTCACTCAATTTCTGAAAAAGATTTATTTTGCCAAATCTCTCATTCCAAGGGAGAGATCTAACAAGGTTTCAATTGCTTTACCTTGGGTTATTTCGCTGAAAAACAATGAAGCCAAATCGTGTGGTATCCCAAATTGCATTTACACCTTCCCATCCCACCACCTCCTCACAAACCACATAACCCTCTCCTGAGGGAGCTTGTACCGGAACGCATTGATCGGTCCAGGCTTTTGTGAGGTTTAACCT
>JAPDIT010000081.1 GCA_029259455.1 Archaeoglobi archaeon | reverse complement strand
TCCTTGAATCTGTCAATCCAGTAATGGACAGTTGACTTACCAACGTTCAGGAGTAAAGCGATTCTTCTGATGCTTGATGAGAGGATGTACATTGCTATTGCTGCAAGTTTTATTTCTATGGACACTTCGTTCCTCTCAAAGATGTCAAACTCTTTCAGCAACTCAACAAGGTTATTTTCTGCTATATCCGCCGTCACCATAAAAGATGGTAAGTTGTTCAATTATTTATGTTGTTTGATGCTTATTCGGACACGTCGCCTTCAAAAACAAAAAGCTTAATTAGTTACCGGCAGATTTTTGACCGGTATGAAGCACCTTCTCTCGATTGCTGACCTCAAAAAGGAGGAGCTGTTCGAAATCCTCAAGCTTGCGGAGAAGTTAAAAGAGGAAAGATACAGGGGTGTTGTTACCGACTATCTGAAAAACAAGAGCCTCGCGATGATTTTCGAGCTACCTTCAACGAGAACAAGAGTGTCTTTTGAGGTGGCGATGACGGATTTGGGAGGGCATGCCCTTTATCTTGGATGGGATGAACTTCAGCTTGGGAGGGGTGAGCCGATAAAGGATACCGCGAGAGTTCTCAGCAGGTATGTCCATGCTGTAATGATGAGGGTGAGAGAGCACAGCACTGTAGAGGAGTTTGCCCGATATTCTGCTGTTCCGGTAATAAACGGTCTGAGCAATCTCGAACACCCCTGTCAGGTAATAGCAGACCTCCTGACCATTTACGAATACAGGGGTGACTTTAAGGACGTAACTCTCGCCTGGGTAGGGGATGGGAACAACGTCTGCAACTCCCTGATTCTTGCCGCAGCGCTTACGGGAATGAAAATGGTAATTTCAACACCGGAGAACTACGAACCCAATCCAGAAATCGTCAAGAAGGCAAAAGAAATGGGTGGAGAGCTGCAATTTATAAGAGACCCAAAGGAGGCTGTCAAAGAAGCTGACGTTATCTACACCGATGTATGGATGTCGATGGGTCAGGAGGCGGAAAGAGAGGTGCGGATGGTTGCCTTCAAACCATATCAAGTTTCAGATGAACTGCTTAAACTTTCGAAAGATGATGTGGTGGTTATGCACTGTATGCCCGCACACAGAGGAGAGGAGATCACAGATGAGGTTATAGAAGGGAAACACTCAATCGTTTTTGATCAGGCGGAAAACAGGTTGCATGCCCAGAAAGCTATACTGCTAAAGCTGCTCGGAAAAGAGGGCGAGGTTTACTGATGTTGCTGCTCAGTCAGGTCAAGATACATGTCACACTCATAATACGGGGCAACAATCTTAAATCCCACCTTTTTGTAGACATGAATCGCCCTTGAGTTGCTCCTCTCCGTTACAAGCATTATCCCCTTGAATCCAGCTTTTTTGCAGTAGTCGATTATGAGTTTCATCATTTCCTGCCCAAGCCCCCTGTTCTGATAGTCCTGATGTATGAATATTGTGAGGTCAACCCTCATATCCTCGATGGGAACGATTACAAGGTGTCCCACAATTCTTCCGGCCTTCTCCGCCACTATAGCAAATCCATTCTCGGCAAGATAGTCAATCCAGTTTTCGATTGCTTTCCTGCTTACCGGTGGCAGACCGAGACAGCGGTACTCCGGATCATAAGTCTCGTACATCTCTATCAACTTTTCCCTGTCCTTCTCATGTACATACTGTCTTATCAGAATTTCCTCGCCTTTCTTGTCTTTAACCACAACTGGCTTGAACTCTGGAAAGTCGAACTTCACTGATTTTTCGCTGGCCATTACCATCTCAGGACACCCAGAAGTAGTAGGAGGTGGAAGTATTTATTATTTTTTCAAGAATATTAATTGTTTATATAATGATAAATTGCTACTCGATCTCTATCTTTTTTATTTCCTTTTTTGCCTCTGCAATTTCCTCCATAGCTTCAATCTTGTCAAGAGTTGAATCTATCAAAGTTCGAATTGCCAGCAGTATTTCCTTAGTTGCGTTTAGTGCGTGCTGTACAAACTCCTCCGGAAGCACATCCCCCAAATCCGGTACAACTATCTTCATCTCTCTCATGCTCTAACATTACTGTTGACATAAATAAACTTTCCCGAAAAATCTTAGCAGTCGTACTTTAATCCAGAGAATATTAAAAAACAAAAAATTTTTGTGTTTCTCAACAAGGCTGGTGATATGGCGAAAGTAAAAATCGTAGACCTGACCCTCAGAGATGGACATCAGTCTCTGCTTGCAACCAGGATGAGAACCAGAGATATGCTCCCTATTCTCGAAACTCTTGACGAATCTGGAATTTACTCCCTTGAAATGTGGGGTGGTGCTACCTTTGATGCCTGCCATCGCTTTCTAAACGAGGATCCGTGGGATAGGCTGAGGGAGATCAAGAAGAGAGTTAAAAACGCCAAGCTTCAAATGCTGCTCAGGGGGCAGAATCTTGTTGGATACAGGCATTATCCTGACGATATTGTGGAGAAATTCGTTCAAAAAACGATTGAAAATGGCCTTGACATTTTCAGGATTTTCGATGCCCTTAATGATGTGAGAAACCTCGTTTCGTCCATTAAAGCAGCCAAAAAGTATGGTGCAGACCATATTCAGGGCACGATTTGCTACACCATCTCCCCCGTCCACACAATAGAAAAGTATGTTGAGATTGCGAACGAGCTGGCAGAACTGGAGGTCGACTCGATTTGCATAAAGGACATGGCAGGTATGCTATCTCCAAAAGTCGCTTACGAGCTTGTTAAAGCCATTAAAAAGGAAGTCGGTCTGCCGATAAACGTTCATTCCCATTATACAAGCGGAATGGCTTCAATGGCGTTGTTGAAGAGTGTTGAAGCGGGAGCTGAGATGATCGATACATGCATGTCTCCGCTCAGCGGTGGCACCTCACACCCCCCAACTGAAAGCATCGTTTACGCTCTGAACGAGCTTGGTTACGATACTGGGGTGAAGCTGGATGTTCTACTAGAGGCGAGGGAGTATTTCATGAAGCTGAGGGAGAAGTACTCTGGCTATCTAAGCCCTCTCTCAACAATTCCAGACACGAGAGTTCTGGTTTACCAGATTCCGGGGGGAATGTTCAGCAACCTCATTGCACAGCTTCAGGAGCAGAACGCCCTCGACAGGCTTCAGGAAGTGCTTGAAGAGGTGCCGAGGGTAAGAGAAGATTTAGGCTACCCACCACTCGTAACCCCAACAAGCCAGATTGTCGGCGTGCAGGCGGTGATAAACGTCCTCGTTGGAGAGAGGTACAAGGTTGTTACGAGGGAGACAAAGGATCTCGTGAAGGGTATGTACGGAAGGGCTCCAGCCCCAATTAAGCCCGAGATCATAAAGAAGATTCTTGGGGATGAGGAGCCAATAGACTGCAGACCTGCTGACCTTCTTGAACCCGAGTTCGAGAAGAGAAAGCAGGAACTCATCGAGGCAGGGATTGAGAATCCTAGCGATGAAGACGTGCTAATCTATGCTCTATTCCCGCAAACCGGTCTCAAGTTCCTGAAAGGTGAAATAACGGAGGAACCCTTCCCGATATCGGGAGGAAAGATTGAGGGAAGCTTTGAGGTCGAGGTTGAGGGGCAGAAATACGTAGTTAAGGTAAAGCCAGAAAACTGATATACACCTTTTTCTAATTTTTTGCATGGAACTTGAGACAGAAATTATTGTCGATAAGGTAGACGTTGAAAATCCGATTTTGATTACAAGCTTTCCAGGAATAGGGCTTGTAGGGACTATAGCTACAGCACACTACATTATGGAGCTAAATCTTGAATCTATCGGAATTGTGGATTCAAAGCTTTTACCCCCCGTAGCATCTCTCTTTGAAGGTGTTATCCTGCCGCCAGTAAGGGTTTATCAGAGCACTGACCTGGGATTCGTGCTCATCCACTCTGACGTGCCCATAATACCTCAGGCCGCCATAGACATGAGCAAGAGGATAGTTCAGTTCGCTGCTGAAATAAACGCGAGAAGGGTTTACTCTTTCGCCGGTGTTGCAACATTTGAAGATAAAAAAAGGGTTTTTGCTGCTGCCACAACAAAGGAGCTTCTTGAAGAGGTAAAGGAGCATGCGGAGATCTTCAAAACGGGAACAATTTCCGGAATTGCGGGAAGCATAATGAACGAGTGTGTTGCTGCCAAAATGCCCGGAATAGTTTTACTTGGCGAGACGCTCGGCTTTAATCCCGACCCGAGAGCTGCTGCAAGTCTTATCGAGGCTGTTAACAAAATAATGAACTGGAATGTTAGCGTGGAAAAGCTGCTGAAGGAGGCGGAGATGATAGAGGCTCAGATGCAGAAGCTGGCCGAGCAGGCAAGGATGCAGGAGGAGAGGAGAGAGGAGTTCCCCATGTACGGGTGATAGCATGAAGTGTTTGGTGCTGACAGGCATATCGAGAAACGTTATTGAGGAGCTGATGAGGAGAAACATTCGAACTGTCGAACTGCGCAGCGCCCACAATGTTGCAACAGCTTTGAAAGCCGAGCCCGGAGACTGCGTTTTCCTCACTCCAGCAAGGATTAACGACCTCGGAAGAGGAGTGAACGGGCTTATTGCCGAAGTTACGGGGAAAGAGGTAATGAGCCAGAGCCTCTTCTATCAAACCCCCCACTACATGGAGGAGAGTGAACTTACTGTGGTGAGGCTAAAGCTGAGACCAAAAGGCTTCGGAAGAATGATTCAGGTGAGGAGAGGAGCATTTCTTGAAACTATCGAGGGCGATGTGGTCGAGATGCCGTACTTCGATGCAAGGTAATATTTTTCTGTCCGAGAACTGGCCTCCAGCTGAAACTGGCCAAAGATCGATAATGAACGTTCTTAATCTTGAGTGCTGCTGATCGGAATTAACATGACTTTGGAGACAAAAAACGTTCTGATACTTGGTTGCAGGCACTGCTCTGGGAGAGGTTCTGGAAATAGAGAATGCACTGCAGAGATTTGACGAGAGGGTTAAGAGAAGGTTTGGCAGGGTAGGTTCTCCGAGAGGTTCGTTACTGTAACTCTGGTATACTGCGTTGGATTTCAGTCCAATTCAGAAAAGACTCGCAGAGATATCTCCGTTTTGGTGATAAAATCAATGCTGGTCGCATCAGTTGTCCTCGCATCAGCCTTCTTAGGTGTGGCCATCTCAAGCCTAAGCATCCTCGTATATCAGGAGTTTTTCTCACTCCTCGCAGCTCAGCTCAGCAGCTCCTCTAACCGTTGTAGTGCTGCAATTATAAGGGGGAGCCAACCAAGTAGTTGAACCTGCAATCTTTTATTTTTACTTCAATAAACTCCCCAACTTTTCCTTCCGTTGCAACAGCCCTGTAGGAATCCAGCCTCGCCAAGTTCTTTCCATTTTTGCCCTCTTTTGTGACCAGCACCCTTGCCACTTTCCCTATAAACCGCCTGTTGTTCTCCAGCCCAATTTCTCTCATCAAGTTTGTCAGTATCCTCGACCTCTCCTTCTTAACCCACCCTGGCACGTCTTTCAGCTTCGCTGCTGGTGTTCCTTTCCGCGGTGAGAAGCGTGTGATGTTTACTATATCTGGCCTTGTTTCCTTAATAAGCTCGTAGCTCTTCCAGAAGGACTCTTCTGTCTCGGTGGGAAAGCCGACAATTATGTCGGTCGATATCAAGACGTCGTCGAATGATTTTCTGAACGCCTCTACAACCTCAACGTAATCCTCAACAGTATGGTTGCGCTTCATGTCCTCCAGAACTCTGTTATCTCCACTCTGCACGGGAATGTGAAGGAACTTGTAAATCTTCTCGCTGCCATATGCCTCAATAAGCTCGTCGAGGATTCTGACAGCATGCTGGGGATTCATCATTCCCACTCTCACCCTGAACTCCCCTTCAATCTCCGAAATTTTCCTCAGAAGTTCTGGAAGCATCGCTTTTCCTTTATCAAGGCCGTACGCTCCGGTATCCTGAGAGGTTAGCTGAATCTCTCTGAAGCCGTTTTTAACCGCCGAATCAACCTCCTCGACTATTTTCTCCATCGAGAAGCTTCTCAGCTCTCCTCTTGCAAGCTTGGTTGCGCAGAAGCTGCAAGAGCCAAGACATCCCTCGGAAATCGAAACAATGGCGATTGCGTTATTTCTCAACCTGCATTTCAGGGAGGAGAGTTCAGCTTTGTCGATAAACCTTCTCTCAGTATAGAGCTTTCTGCCGTTTAGGGCGGAAAGGATGGCATCAACAACCATGTCGAGATTGTCAGGAGAGATGGCTGAATCGGCCAATCCTAAGGCTTCTTTGCTAATTCTCGTTAAACATCCTGCAAGAACGACCTTCTTCCCCTTATTCTTCAACTCGATCATTCTGCGGATGATCTTTCTCTCCGTAAAATCGATAACACCGCATGAATTCAGCACAACGACGTCAGCGTTTTCAACAGATGATAGCTCAAAATGCCTTGAGATTAAACCCCTCATTATGTCCGAATCCGCCTGATTTGCAGTGCATCCGTAGGTTTCTATCGCTACTTTTAATGTCATTATGCATGCACTGTAGTAGGAGCAGTTAAAAAGGATTTAGATGAGCTGTAGAGCAGTCAGGCCAACATTTACCACAGCTGTATTGGAAGACCGGTTCGTAGTTGATTCGTGGAAAATATAAAGTCTATAAAATAAATTTGAGGTGAGAGCTTGTTAACAGAGATGCCAAATGTCTTCAAAAAATCTTATGGCTTTTACCAGTGGCATAAAGCGACTTCTAAAATCCTAAATCAGTCGAAGTAGGACTTAAACACCAATTTACCAACCTTCAAAACAGATCTCCTTTACAAGAGCTCCGCGTTCACGGGATGTGTACGAAAACGTGTGTTTCGATTGGAGGCATATATTTTAAAGCGTTCTAAAGACTCGTAAAGCTTCATGAAGTATCAGCGCTGAACTTTTCTGCGTGGAGTGAGCAGTAGGCGAAAGCATCATTATATTTTTCCAAAAAAAAAGTGTTAATGAGGTGAGGTGACATGCGCGTGGTATGGTTGGTGCCCCTACTACTCCTGTGCATCGCTGCCAGTGCAGCGCAGCCATGGAGCGAAGGGCTAGATGACGCGAAAAACGTGATCTCCGACAGCGAAGCTGATAAGGTTGACGAGTGTGCATCTGAGGTATTCAAGAACTTTAAAGAGAACTCAACGGACGTAAGAAGAGACCTGAAAGATGTAAGAAAAGATATCGAGGGGAGAGTAAAGGAGTTCCAGAAGCTAAAGAGGGGCGAAGCCAATGAGGAGTGGGAGAAGGCAAGGGAAGAGTACTCCGAAGTTTCCAAGAACATGAGCGAGTGGGCTAAGGAGAGGGCAGGAGAGATGAAAGAGAGAGCCTTCGAGATCAGGAAGCAGTACTACCTGACTTGGATAGTGATGGTCGAAAAGTGGATCGAGAAGCTCCAAGCTGGGGTCAACGGGCTGAGCCTCGCCAGTGATGTGAAAGAGAAAATTGCAGAAAGGCTTGCCGAGACCTTTGAAAAGCTAGAAGAGTTTAAGAGCAAGATAAACGAGAGTGACAGCCCTGAGGATTTGAGTGGTGTGGTGGCCGAGATCAGAAAGGTGTGGAGAGACCTCAGGTACGAGCTCAGGGCTTCCGTGCACAGCTACGCGGTGGAGAAGTTCAGGCACTTGTACGAGAGACTCGAGCAGGTCAGAGACAGGCTCGAAGCCCAAGGCGTCGATACAAGCGAGCTGGATGAGATGTTGAGCGACATAAATGATACCATTGAGGATCTCGAAGAGGCTGTAGGAACTCTGGAATTCGAGGACAAAATTAAGGAAGCTAGGGATCTCTTTGCCGAAGCGTTTGAGAAAGTGAAGGAAATCGTCAGAGAGAGGGAGGGAATCCTCGGGGCCAAGGTGCTCGGGTACGAGTCCGGGATAGCCTACGCGAAGGTGAAGGGTAGCTTCATGCTGAGCGGAAACTTCAGCCATGTACTCATAAAAGGAGAGGGTAACGTCACGCTGCCAGAAGAGAACATCGTCACCAAGGTCGAAAGGGACGGGGAGCTGCACATAGTCGCGAGGGGACAGCTTACGGCGAGCGGTGATGGGGAATTCAGGATCATCGCCATAGGCAAGGGTACACTCGACCTCAGCGGTGAGGGATACTACAGGGTCAAGCCCTCGCCGAAGGAGCCTATGGGTAACGAGACGGAGCTCAGCGGTACCGAGAGTGTACAGTTCGGGGTGATTGAATGAAGCTTTGGCTCGCACTAATCACTCTGCTGGTTTCTGCTGTAGTGATGGGGTGCGCGCAGGTGCAGCAAGCGGAAGGGGAGCAGGAAACGCAGCCAGCCGTAACGCCTACGGAAACTCCAGAAGTCTACAGCGAGCTCGAAAACATCTCTGAAGATTTGCAGGAAATCGAACAGTTGCTGAAGGAGCTTGAGGAGCTCGAAAACATTACCTTTGAGAGCTAATTTTTCATTTTTTAGATAGTAAAAAACTGAAGACTTTTCTGATGCCAGATTCGGAGAATATCTTCGTTCCTTACCATTGGTACCTTTTTCGGTGTAGTTCTTGAGATACTAGGCTGCTACTCGTTTTTTCCTGTTTTTTGCTATTTACTTTATTTTTGCCTGATACTTACGTTAGACTGCCGTACTGCAATAACCCTCTCAACCCTTCTCCACCGCCTTAACGAGGGGGTCAGACTTCATTGAACTTTGGCTTCTTGAAAGAAGAATTCTTACTTATCAGATGAGTTATCTTCGGCGACCTTCTGCTTGAGGATGGGATCTTCGCTACGTACGTTATTAAGATTGGCTCAGCAGAAATTTTTAAAGTTGGGAGGGATTGCAAAATTCACGAAATACATGCTCTCTGAATTTGAAGAGAAAAGTATTACAAGGGAAAAATGGAAAAAGACGTGAGAGACTCGAAGAGATACGAGCAGAGCCATAAACTTCATGATATCTGACAAGAATTCTCCGCGGACTCTATTATGTTAAAACTGATGATGTGAACGAAAAGCATTTATTATATAATCATACCAAAACATACTTATGAACTGCAAATTAGAATTGGATGAACGTCAGATACCTGTACTCGGTTTACTACACAACCTTATGACAGAACCCATGAACGAGTTGGGATTCAGCATTGCGGAGGATTTAACTGCATATTCTCTGATAAGAACTTTTACTATAATCAAGACGATTAAAAGCATTTCAGAAGACATAGTCGGGAAAGATAGAACGACATTAATCAAAAGTATCCAAAGATTAACAGAAATCGAGAATTTGCTTTACAACCAGCTTGAGCTATTTCCCGGAATTATTAACGGAAGAATCAGTCTTACGGGAATAATAGACTCAACGTTCTTAAGGCGTTTCAGCGAAAAAGTTTACTCAGCAAAGCTCAGATGGAACTACGTCAAAAAATGAAATCCTTCAGGAACAGATAAACT
>JAPDIT010000056.1 GCA_029259455.1 Archaeoglobi archaeon | reverse complement strand
ATGAGAACGCCGTCCTTAACCTCTTTTACTGCATCCTCTATTTTTGACATCTCAGAAAACTCTTTATTTTGCCTCTTAACTCTTTCCTCATGAAGGTAGGGATTATAGGGGCAAGCGGATACACTGGCTCTGAACTGCTCAGAATCCTCGCTAACCACCCCGAAGCCGAGGTAATCGCAGCATCATCAAGAAGATACGAGGGTCAGAAAATCTGTAAGATTCACCGTTTTCTGAAGGGATTTTACGACCTTGAGTTCTGCAGCCCTGACTTAAGTAACTTCATGGATTGTGATATCGTTTTCACAGCAGTTCCTCATGGACAAGCGATGAAGTATGTCCCAGAGCTTCTGAATAGCGAAATAAAGGTAGTTGACATCTCAGCCGACTATAGGCTGGACAGGGAAACCTACGAGAGAGTTTACGGCAAGAAGCATGAGGGTTACCTTGAAGCTGTTTACGGTCTGACCGAGCTTCACAGAGATGAAATAAGAAAGGCAAACCTCGTCGCTAATCCGGGCTGTTATCCCACAAGCACAATTCTCGCCGCAGCACCGCTTGCAAAACTTGAGCTGATTGAGAGAGTTGTTTTTGACAGCAAGAGCGGCATCACGGGAGCGGGAGAATCCCCCTCATCATTCACACACTACCCCAATTTGCACGAGTCGATAGTGCCATACAAGATCACCGAGCACCGCCACTACTACGAGATGGTTCAGGAGCTTGGCAAGCTCCAGCAGGACATTAAAATCTCCTTCACTCCTCAGGTTTTTCCGGGTTCGAGAGGAATTCTGACAAATGCACACATCTTCCTGCGTGGAGAGCTTACGAAGGACGAGCTTTACCAGATTTACGAGGACTTTTACAAGGACTGCTTCTTTGTCAGAATTCAGGAAAGTGTCTCTCTAAGTCAGGTTAGGGGAAGCAACTTCTGCGACATCTCCATCCATCCTGGAGAGGACAGAGTTGTTGTCGTTTCTGCCATCGATAACCTCGTGAAAGGGGCATCGGGACAGGCGGTTCAGAACATGAACCTGATGATGGGCTTTGACGAAACTCTTGGACTTAGAACTCCGCCACTCTTCCCATGAAAAATTTTTTAGACAGCCTGATCAGAAGAGTTCGGTAGGGTAGGTATCGGTGAATGGAACATGGCGAAGGACGTGGTAACGATAAATGTTGGAAAAAACGGTGTGACGGAAAGCTTAATAAACGAGATAAATTTCCTGCTTGAGAAGCGTGGAGTAGTTAAGGTTAGAATGCTCCGAAATTTCAGAGAGTCGTCTGGTAAGGATAAAAAGGAGCTTGCCCAGGAGATAGCCTCAAAAGTTAAGGGTAGGCTCGTTGATTTCAGAGGGTTCGTGCTAACCTTCGAGAGGTGAAGATATGGCGACAGTATATGATGTTCCGGCGGATTTGCTAATTCAGAGGGTTGCCGAAAGATTGAAGGATATGGTCGCTCCTCCTGAGTGGGCGAAGTATGTGAAGACAGGTGTCCACAAGGAGAGAAGTCCAGAGCAGGATGACTGGTGGTACATAAGACTTGCCTCGATATTCAGAAGAGTTTACATTGACGGCCCAGTTGGCATCGAGAGGCTGAGAACATTCTACGGCGGGAGAAAAAGGAGGGGATCCAAGCCACCGAAATTCAGAAAGGGAAGCGGGGCGATAGTAAGGAACGCCCTCCATCAGCTTGAGCAGCTCGGCTTTGTGAAGAAGACAAGGGAGGGTAGAGTTGTAACTCCGATGGGGAGGTCATTCCTCGACAAAGTTGCAACAGAACTCAAATCTGAGCTTGTTTCTAAGATTCCTGCCCTCGAAAAGTATTGAGGGTGGTTTTTATGGATGAACTGGAAGAGATCAGACGAAGGAAGCTGATGGAGCTGCAGAGGCAGAAGGAGCTTGAGGAATTGCAGAAGGAGGAGATGAAAAGACAGGTAGAAGCTCAGAAGAAGGCAATTCTTAGGGCAATTCTTGAACCTGAAGCAAAGGAGAGACTTTCACGCTTAAAATTAGCCCATCCTGAAATTGCTGAAGCAGTTGAGAACCAGCTTATCTATCTGGCACAGGCAGGTAGAATTCAGAGCAGGATAACCGATAAAATGCTCGTTGAGATTTTGAAAAGGGTTCAGCCCAAGAAGAGGGAAACCAGAATCATAAGGAAGTGATACTATGGGGAAGAAGACTGTTGGCGTTAAGAAGAGACTGGCAAAGGCCTTAAAGCAGAACAGAAGAGCTCCTGTCTGGATTACAGTGAAGACGAAGAGGAGTGTATTTGGGAGCCCAAAGAGGAGACACTGGAGAAGTAGCAGGTTAAAGGTGTGAGGTGAAGGCAATGGCAAAGGTCGTCTTAGAGAGGGTTTACTCGATAAGGCTCAGGCACAAGATGAGAAGGTATCCGAGATGGCTCAGGGCTAAGAAGGCAGCAAAGTATGTGAGAAAGTTCCTCAGCAGACACATGAAGGTTGAACCTGAGAACGTGAAGCTTGACACCGCTGTAAACGAGAAGATCTGGGAAAGAGGGGCTGAAAAACCGCCGACAAAGATAAGGGTGAGGGCTGTGAAGTTCGACGACGGAATAGTGGAAGTCGAACTAGCGTGAATGAAAGTTGCTGTTAATGGCAATCCACTGATCGGACTCTACGCAAAGGTTTCGGAAGATTACGCGGTGGTTGGTGTAAACCACGAACCACTTATCGAGGCGATCAAGAGCAGACTTGAGGTTGAGGTTATCGTAACTAAAATAGCTGGCTCAGAGCTTGTTGGTGCAATGATGGCTTTGAACAGCAGAGGAGCTGTTGTGAGCGATCAAATTCTTTCGGGGGAGCTTAAAGAACTTGAAAAAAAGCTTGACGTGTTGGTTGTCGAAACTCCCATGACGTGCTTCGGAAATAATTTGCTTATAAATGACAGGGGCGGAATTGCAAATCCCGAAATGGATAGCAGCATTCTGGAAAAAGTAGCTGATTTTTTGGGCATAGAGCTTGTCAAGGGGACTGTTGGCGGTATAAAAACAGTCGGTATGGCTGCTGTTATAACAAATAAAGGGGGATTGGCAAATCCCAACATCAATGAGTGGGAAGTAAAGAGGCTTGAGGAAGTCGCGGGAGTGGAGGTTCTGACCGGAACCGTTAACTTTGGAACCGACATGGTGGGTTCCGGAGTTGTTGCAAATTCCAAAGGATATGTGGTGGGAAGAGACACCACCGGATTTGAGCTGGGGGTAGTTGAGGAAGCCCTTTTTCCGTGAGGTGATGGTATGAGGTTTGAGGTTAGAGGAGCGTTCAAAACTCAGGAAGGCTGGCAGAAGTTCACGAAAGTCGTGGAAGCGAACAACGAAAAGTATGCCCTTGAGAAGGTGTACTCTTTAATAGGAAGCAACCATAAAGTTAAGAGAAATCTTATAAAAATTGAGGAAGTGAAACAGACATGAGTTCTGAGAAGGAAATTCAGGAGAAAATTGCAACTCTGCAGATATTACAGGAAGAGGCTGAAGCGCTTCAGAGAAGAATCATAGAGCTTGAAGTTCTGGAGAACGAGTACAGAAAAACGCTTGAAACGCTTGAGTTTTTTGAATCTATAGACAACAACGTTGAAGCTCTGATGAACATTGGAGGGGGGGTTTTCGCCTACGTTGACGTGAAAAACAGCAAGAAAATGCTCGTTGACATCGGCAGTGGTGTTGTTGTGGAGAGAGAAGTTGGAGAAGCAATAGAATTCGTCAAAAAGAGAATAAAGAGAATTGAAGAAAATCAGGAGAAGATTACATCGATGCTTCAGCAAATTCTGGCTCAGGTTCAAAAAATCCAGCAAGAAGTTGCTGCAAAACAAAAGCAGGAGTGAATCGAATGTTCAAGGTTCTCAAGGAGAAGTTAGGTGGTTTAAGGAAGAAGATAGAGGAGAAGGAGAAGAAGGAAATTGAGGAGATAGAAGAAGCTGAAGTTGAAAGAGAGCAAACGAGAGAGGAAACAAAAGCTGAAAAGCAAAAGGTAAAGGTTGGACTGAAAGACAAGGTAGCAGCGCTTGTTGTAAGCAGAGAAGTTGTCATCGACGAAAAGAAGGTAGAAGACATCCTTGAAGAACTGGAAATAATTCTCCTTGAGAGCGATGTTGCTTTTGAGGTTGTTGATGCGATATCCGAAGCCTTAAAAAGCAGGCTGGTTGGTAGGAGGAAGAAGCTGACTGAAAAACTTTCCGACATTGTCATGGAAGAGCTCAAGTCAATAATTCTTGAAATTCTTGACGAAAACAGGTTCGATTTTGATGAATTTGTGAAAGAGAAGCTGAAGGAGAAGAAGCCTTTGGTGATCGCCTTTGTCGGAGTTAACGGCACGGGAAAAACGACCACAATCGCCAAGGTGGCAAACAGGCTGATGAAGCAGGACTACTCAGTAGTGCTGGCTGCCGGAGATACTTTCAGAGCGGGGGCGATAGAGCAGCTAGAAGAGCACGCTAAAAAACTTGGGGTTAAGCTGATCAAGCACAAACATGGTTCTGACCCAGCAGCAGTTATTTATGATGCAATAAAACATGCGGAGAGCAAGGGAATAGATGTGGTGCTTGCAGACACTGCTGGAAGAATGCACACCAAAAAGAACCTTCTCGACCAGCTTGAAAAGATAAAGAGAGTGACGAAGCCTGACCTGATAATATTCGTGGATGAGAGCATTGCCGGAAACGATGCGGTGGAGAGGGCGAGAATGTTCGCAGAAACTGTGGGAATTGACGGAAGCATTTTAACGAAGCTCGACGCTGACCCCAAGGGAGGTTCTGCAATTTCCATCAGCTACGTGACAAAGAAACCGGTGCTCTTCTTTGGAGTTGGACAGGAGTACGATGACCTCGTGAAATTTGAGTCGAAGTGGCTGGTTGAAAGAATCTTTTCATGAAGATAATCATCCCTTTTAAGACAAGCAATCCCAAATCGAGGCTTTCCATACTTCTCAGCGAGGAGGAGAGGGGGGAGCTTGCGAGACTGATGCTCCTCGATGTTGTTGATGCTGTAAAACCCTTCGGGGATGTTTTAGTTTTGTGTCCCACAGAGGTTGATCTGGAGGGGGTTAAGGTTATAGTTGATAACTCTGATTTGAACACAGCGATTAACAAGCTAATTGACCAAGTTCCCTTAGCAGTGATAATGTCAGACCTCCCCCTCCTTAACAAGGAGGTTTTAAGGAGATTCTTTGAAATTGATGGTGACGTAGTCATCGCACCCGGAAGGAAAGGGGGGACCAACATGCTTCTCGTAAGAAAAAGAGGGTTCAGAGTTTCTTATCATTACGGAAGTTTCTTCAAACACCTTGAAATAGCCCTAAAATCAGGGATGAAAGCGAAAATCTTCGATTCTTTCTTCTCATCAGTCGACATCGATGACGAGAACGACCTTCTTGAGCTCATGATGCATGGGGAGGGGAAGAGGTCATATAGGTTTTTGAAGGATATCGGTTTCTCTGTGAGTTTTGAGAAAACACCCAGACTTGAACGTAGAGTTTTTATGCAACCGTAATTAAAAAACTTTAATGGAGAACTTCGAAATCTGGGTTGAAAAATACCGCCCCCGCACTCTTGACGAGGTTGTGGGACAGGACGAGGTAATTCAGAGGCTTAAAGGATACGTTGAAAGAAAGAACATACCCCATCTCCTGTTTTCAGGTCCACCCGGAACAGGAAAGACGGCAACGGCAATAGCTCTTGCAAGGGATTTGTTCGGAGAGAACTGGAGGGACAACTTTATCGAGATGAACGCGAGTGATGAGAGAGGGATTGATGTTGTGAGGCACAAGATAAAGGAGTTTGCCAGAACGGCTCCAATTGGGGATGCTCCCTTCAAGATAATCTTCCTCGATGAAGCTGATGCTCTCACGGCTGATGCTCAGGCTGCTTTGAGGAGAACTATGGAGATGTACTCAAAATCGTGCAGGTTCATACTGAGCTGCAACTACGTGAGCAGGATAATCGAGCCAATTCAGAGCAGGTGTGCTGTTTTCAAGTTTAGACCCGTGCCAAAAGAGGCGATGAAAAAGAGACTGATGGAAATATGCAAAAAAGAGGGTGTGAAGATTACAGAAGACGGTCTTGAAGCCTTGATATACATCTCGGGTGGAGATTTTAGAAAGGCCATAAATGCTCTGCAGGGAGCTGCTACGATTGGAGAGGTCGTGGACGCTGAGGCGATATACCAGATAACCGCAACAGCAAGGCCTGAGGAGGTGGTGGATCTGATTCAAACGGCGTTAAAGGGCAACTTCATGGAGGCGAGAGAGATACTCGACAGGTTGATGGTAGAATACGGAATGAGTGGAGAGGATATAGTGTCGCAGCTCTTCAGAGAGATACTTTCGATGCCAGTAGAGGATAGCCTAAAGGTTCAGCTCATCGACAAGCTTGGAGAGATCGACTTCAGGCTTACTGAGGGTGCGAACGAGAGAATTCAGCTTGACGCCTATCTGGCATACCTTTCCACTCTTGCCAAGAAGTGATGTGGGAGAAATTCAAAAAAGAAAGGCTTGAAGGTTACCTTAAGGCAAAGGCTGAGGGAAAGGTTGATGCGGACATAGTAGATTTGCTTGACCTCATCAACGAATTCGACTGCTTTGTCACCCTTTCAAGCTGCAGCGGTAGGATAGCTGTTATAGATCTCAAAAAGCCGGGAGATAAAGTCAACTCCGAGTTTTTGGGCAAGTGGCATGAGGGTGTTGAGGCTGAAGAGGTCAAGGAAGCAGCGATGAAGAGCAGAAACACCGCCTGGCTCATTCAGTATCCACCCATCATTCATGTTGCATGCAGGGATATTGAGGCTGCAAAAGCTCTGATGGACGTTGCAAACCAAGCCGGATTCAGGAGGAGTGGTATAATATCCCTAAACAATTTTGTGGTTGAGGTGGCATCTCTTGAGAGACTCGAACTCCCAATTGCTGAAAGAAACAGGATGCTCATCGACGAAAGATATCTTGAGCATGTTGTCAAATGGGCGAACGAGAAACTATTCAAGGGAAAGGAAAAATTGAGGAGGTTAAAGGTTGTTTTAGAGTCTCTTCAGCGTGAAAACACCTATGGCAGCGATTAGTATTGCACCCACAATTGACCCGGCAAAGTTCTGCAATGCATCTGGAGCTTCTGGGTTGAGCACGTAGGCAGCGGAGGCCCAGACGACCAAGCCAAAGGCTATCAGCAGGAATATTATTGTGAAGTACTTTGAAACTCTTCTGTTTTCGGCGTAGGCATCAGCGGCCCTTGCAAGCAGTGCGAATATCCCGGAAAGGACGAACCACCAGGTGCTGTAGAAAATGAAGCTCGAAATCGCCTCTGCTACCTCTGGAATGTTAGCGGAAACGTTGAAACCGTTCACAATGCCGATTATTAGCAATATGGCTGATGTAACGTAGAAGATGAAGGAAAGTCTTCCCTCCACCAACGATACACGAACTGTATCGAGAAAATTCGCTATGTTCTGCTCCCAGCCGTACGCCTTAACCAAGAAGTAGACACCAAGGAAGAATATTATCCCACCGAGACCCCATTCGGGATGCTGCATAACCAGAAAGACGGAATAAACGAGGAAAACCATTCCAAGAGGAGCGAGAGTGATTCTTGCAATTTTTGGGTCGTTCAGCATCCTTCTTATAAGGAAGTAAGTGCTCTCAATCGTTCTGCTCTGCCTTACAACAACTCTCTGAACCGAGTCTATTTTAACTCTTGAAGAGATGATCGGAAGAACGAACTCATCTTCTGAACCGTCAGTAACGACTATTGCAGCTGATGGTCTCAGATTTAACACCACTCTGTCAAGCTGCTCAGCAATTTTTGAGTCAGAAGCGACACCAACGCTCTTATCCCCGCAAACAACGACCACTTCAGCATCTTCTCCCTTCTCCCTAAGAGCATCGTAGATTTTTATGGCTGCAAACATGGCATTTACGTCTGAATCTTCCGGATCTGCTGTGCCGAGCCTTACCGCAGCAGAAACGACATTCTCTCTCCCGATAACAGGTGATAAAATACCAGCCTTCTGCCCTAGGTCATCATCTCTGTCAATCACAAGCACAAGCTTTTTTACCATTAAAAAAAATGGGGAGGGAAATATATAAAAAACTATCTGAACTTGCCGAGAACGCTCCTCGCAATGGTGTTGAGCTGAACCTCCTTCGTCCCCTCGTAAATTTCGGTAATCTTTGCATCTCTGAAGAACCTCTCCACCTCGTATTCAGCTATGTAGCCGTAACCTCCATGCATCTGCACGGCTTCATCGCATACCCTGACAGCAAGCTTTCCGGCATAGTACTTGGCCATTGAAGTTAGCCCGGGATCAATCCTACCCTGATCGTAGTTCCACGCTGCCTTGTAAATCAGCAACCTTGCCGCTTCAAGCTGCGTTTTGAGGTCGGCAATTCTGTGCTGTAAAGCCTGAAATGCTCCTATCGGCTGTCCGAACTGCTTCCTCTGCTTTACGTAGTTGACAAGTCTATCAAATGCACCCTGAGCAATTCCCAAAGCCTGAGCAGCGATCTCAATTCTGCTCTCGTCGAAAAACTCCAGAACTTGGTAGAAGCCTCTGTTAAGCTCTCCAATAACCGCAGAATCGTCAACTCTCACATCTTTGAAAACAACTTCGGCAGTTGGTGAAGCCCTTATGCCGAGCTTACCCCTGATCTTGGTTGCCTTCAATCCGGGAGTGCCTTTCTTCACGAGGAAAGTTGTGAATCCCCTGTAGCGTGGCTGCGCATCAGGATTGGTGACGGCAAGGACTACGTAATAATCCGCGATTGTTCCATTTGTTATGAACGTCTTTGAGCCGTTGATAACCCACTCATCTCCATCCTTCTCAGCTCTCGTTTTTATCGCCGTCAGATCGCTGCCAGCTTCTGGCTCTGTGTAGCAGCCTGCAGTGATTGCCTCACCTCCAGCCACTTTCGGCAAAACCTCCTTTCTCTGCTCCTCGCTGCCGAACCTCATCACCACCTCAGATGAGAAGTCCGAGAGGATTATAGCACTGCCAATCGTGCTGTCAGCCCTGCAGAACTCCTCGACGATGAGTGTGTTCTCAAGCACACCCATTCCTGCTCCGCCGTACTCTTCGGGAAAGTGCACACCGATGAAGCCAAGCTCACACGCCTTTTTCCACAAATCGAACGGGAACTCTTCATTTCTGTCGTACTCCTCAGCTCTCTCCTTTGTGAACTCGTTTACGGCGAATTCTCTGGCAGCGTTTTTAATATCCTTCTGGTCCTGTGTAAGCTCGAAGTCCATGACGCCCCTCTAACAAAAACCATTTAATATTTGCCTTTAGGGTGCTTACACAATCCTCAATCCAATCTCTTCTTTGACTTGTCCAATCTTCAAATAACCAATTCAAAATTCTTCCCACACAAAGAGGCACAACCAAAATCCTTTCCAAAGGAAATAAACCGGTATAAAACCGCAAAGGTTATGTAGGAGGAGGCAAAAGCCTCCTCCGGGTGAAAGCATGCAGATCCCGCTCGTAGTCGACCCAAACGACTACAGATGGAAATTGTTGAGGGAAATACTTAACACTTTCGATTTAAGGAAGGTGAAGAGGATCATTGCCAAATTCACT
>JAPDIT010000060.1 GCA_029259455.1 Archaeoglobi archaeon | reverse complement strand
CCCAGTAAACGTCAACAAACTCCCCGTGTTCATCGCAAACCTTCCTTATCTTTACCTTCCCGCCCTCCTCATACACTTCCGCTTCCAGAATTTTCAGGCACTCGGGACAGAGGGATTTTGTTTTGTAGGGAAGCCTAATACCCTTTAATTCAGATTCAATATGCTGCATTATGATTAAAACTGCTTCAAGAGTTTATCAAGTTTTCTGTTGGGATTGAGCTTTAATCCTCTCCCTCAGTTAATATCCACTGAATTAGAAAAAGATTCAATCTCAAATCCATCCATGATGTAACTGTCGTCAAAATACCTTCTCACCAGCCTTTCAGCGTAGTGTCTCGCCTTTAGTATTTCAGCACCAAAGAATTTAAAGAAGTTCTCAACCTGCTTTCTGGTTCTCAGCTCCCACTGGTTTTCTGCAGCCGTTGTTACAATGAACGGGATGTCAAACTTTTTGATGACCATAATCTCCTGTCTGAGCCTTTCAAAAAGAAGCATTCTTTTGTACCCCTCTGTTCTGAGAAACTTTGAAAGTCCAAGTTCAATCGCTACGTCTTTCTCAGAGGCAAGCTTAAGCGTTGCATAATCCAGCTCCCTATCTTCCCAGTCCAGAATGACGTCAACCCTTCTCCTCATCACGGCTTCCCTGCAAACAGCTTCATTCCCAACAACGCCCACGATAACTCTCTTTCTCACATTTCGGAGCTTTTTTCTCAACTCTTGCGGAGAGTCTGCTTTTACGACAATTCCACAACCTCCGGGTTCTTCAAGCATGAAAACATAGCTCTTAAAACCCAAGTCGGGCAGATTTTCTGGGAAGAACCTCAGGAAGTCGTACATAGCTCTTTGGCAAACTCTATTATCTTTTCCCGCTTTGAGGGGAATGTTACTAGTCTTAGCTTAACAGCAATTGGATCTCCCCCGCTAGTCAGCTCAACCTCCCCGAGATATGCTTTCTGCTTGTCAATTCTTATGTGCAGAACGTTCTGGTCGTCTATTCTTTCGTCAATTGTTTTCAAAATCTCTTCAACCTGCTCTCCAAGAAGCTCAAGGAAATATGCCCAAAATTTCTTTATCTCAGAGCTTTTTGTCAGCTCCACCTCAAGATATTCCATCGGGTTACCATAATGGCCTTTGGCCTTGCTTACAGCAATCTCAAATTCAAAAGGAAAAAGAGTTGAAATTGCTTCGCCAACTTTTTCTCTATCTTCAGTTGAGTGGACGACTGCAGACACTCTAATCCACTCAATCTTTCCTTTCATCTGCGCTTCTTCCTGAAGTTAGCTCTGAGACTCGGTCTTACCTTCTCTGCACCTCTGCCCTTTCTTCTCAGCCCCCTTGCCTTTCTTCCCGCAGAAGTCAAACCACGGTAAACCCTTCCTCTCTTCCTGCTCACCCACGAAAGCTGGCTGTCCGTCTTAATGGCCGGATGATCTCTGTCGACAAGAATGACTTCGAACCACTTGTATCTCCCGTCTTCGCCAATCCAGTAGGAGTTCAGAACTTCCATGTTGGGGTACTTCCTGTTCGCCCTCTCCTCTGCAATCCACTGCAGGTTCTTCTTCGGTGTTCTCCTGTTCACCATCAGCCCCTTGCTCTTTCTTCCCTTGTTTGGTCTTCTCGCCCTTCTTCCGCCTCTCCTTATCCTAACCCTTACAACGATGATTCCTTTTTTGGCCTTGTAACCCAATGCCCTCGCCCTGTCAAGCCTCGTTGGGCGTGGAATTCTCACTACTGCTGGCTCCCTTCTCCACTTCTGCAATCTGTGCCACATCAGCTCCCCAACGAAGCCCTCGTAGGGTTTCTTCCAAGCTTCCCTGATATAGGCATACATCGACTTCATCTTCACCACCACGCAACTTAAGCAACTGCTTCAACAACAGCAGGCTGAGTTTCGGCTTCAGCAGGCTCTGCAAGGAGTTCGATTTTTCTTACCTCCACCCTCCTGATGGGGTAGATCTTCTTTGCGTTCTTGTATATCTCAGCCGGCACCTTGCCCAGAACGCACTCCTGTATGAACTGTACGAAGTTGAGCGAGCTTGCCTTCTCGACCACAATCTGCCTCATTATGGCCCTTATTGCCCTCTTCTGGCTTGTCTTGCATCTTCTGACCGTGAAAACTACGGATTTAACTCTCAGCTTGTAGCCGTCAGCAGTAGTAACATCAACGATGTCCTCAATCTTGCTCGTCCTCCTTCTGGTGAGGCTGTTAAGATATTCTCTCGTCAGCTCGAATCTCCAGAACTTGGTGTAAGCATTATCCCCGGCAACCCTGTAAACCTTGAAAATGAGCTTCTTGTAGGTGTTCTGGTTCGAATAGTCGTTTGTAAGCTCTGCCAGCGTTGTTTCAACCGTTCTGCCAATAACCTTGCTCGCATCATCTGCGGGAGTCTCTCCGAGCTCTGCCATTCCAAAGTACTCAGGAGCAATGAGCGTGAACCATTTTTTCATCGTCCATTTATCCTTAACTCTTGCAGCCCTTCTCTTTCTCGCCATGCTTTCAGCCTTTCGAGGGGACAATTAATAAAACTTTTGGAGACGATAGTTCATGCTAACTCTCCTGATGTGCGGAGGAAAGGGGACGAGACTTGGGATGGGGGAAAAGCCCCTGTTTGAGGTCTGCGGAATGAAGCTCGTCGACCACTCCTTACTGCAGTACAAGGACTTTGACGTTATAGCTGTAACCTCTCCATACACACCGGAGACTGAAAAATATCTTGCAGAGAGAGGTGTAGAAATTTACAAGTCAGCGGGAAGGGGTTACATCGAGGATTACAGCGAGGCGTGCGAGGAGCTTTCTATCGACGAGCCGGTTATAGTTGCTTCGGCAGACATAGTTTACATCAAAGACATTGCCTTTGATGTTGTCGAGGCATACATGAAAATGGTAAAACCCGCCCTTACTGTGGTTATGGAGGGTGAGCCGATAGGCGTGAACATTATAGACCCGCTCTTCAAAGGTTGGCAGGAAGAAGAGATATATAGTATCGAGAAAGACAGTGTTGTGAACGTAAACACAATTGCTGATGTTAAGAGGGCTGAGAGGTTATGGACTACGATGAGAAAAGAGAAAGGCTTGCAGAAAGACTGAGGTACGAGCTTAATCTAAGCAGAAAAGTTTACGAGGCGATAAAGAGAGTTCCAAGACACCTCTTCGTTCCTGAAAGGTACAAGGAAGAGGCTTACGTGGATACCCCACTTCCCATAGGCCACGGTCAAACTATAAGCGCGCCGCACATGGTGGCGATAATGTGCGATCTTCTGGATTTAAAGGAAGATGACAAAGTTCTTGAGGTCGGCACAGGATGCGGATATCACGCTGCGGTTGTGGCGGAAATTGTGGGGAAGAAGGGAAAGGTAATATCCATCGAATACATCCCGGAGCTGGCTGAGAGGGCAATAACGATTCTAAAGGCTCTAGGATATGACAACGTTGAGGTTATAGTTGGAGACGGGAGCAAGGGGTACGAAAAGGAGGCTCCTTACGATAAAATCTACGTAACCGCAGCAGCCCCTGACATACCCAAGCCGCTAGTGGAACAGCTGAAGCCCGGTGGGAAGATGGTCATTCCTGTCGGTGATTCCGTGCAGTGGCTGATTGTTGTGGAGAAGGACGAAGAAGGAAACGTGAAAAAGAGGAACTGGGGGTCGGTTAGATTCGTGCCACTGAGGGGGGAGTACGGATTCAAAAGTGTGAGGTATGATTGAAGCCATCAGAGCGTCGATTTCATTTCTTACAACAATCCCCTTAGGTGGAGATGTTGAAGAGCTGAGAAAGAACCTATGGCTTTTCCCCTACACAGCCGTTCTGGTTTCCCTAATTGTCTCCATTCCCCATCTAATCAGGGACTTCGTGGATGTGAGATTTCTGGCTGTGGTGTTCTATTTGGCAGTTGAGGGGATAAATCACGTTGATGGATTAGCAGATTTTGGAGACGCGCTTTTTGCCCCTGAAGGCAAAAAGAGGGATGCAATTAAAGACCTCAACACGGGTACTGGCGGTGTTGCGGTCGTGGTGATTTACTTTGTAATGCTCTACAGCCTGCTCTCGCATGCCGGACTCTGGGAAATTCTGCTTTCGCAGATGTTGGCCAAATACTCGATGCTACTTCTGATGTTTACATCAAGGCCAAGCTGGGGGGGGATGGCCTCGTATTTTATGGAAAGAATTTCTTTCAGAGATGTTTTAATTGGTGCTTTGCCGGTAGTGCTGGTTTGCTACAAAATTGGTGCAGAGTCTGCTGTTGCAGTGGCTTTTGCGCTTACAATAGTCTTCTTTCTGAAGAGATACTCCGAAAAGCACTTTGGAGGGATAAATGGAGATGTGATAGGCTCAGCCAACTGCCTGGCTTTTGTTACATCTCTGGCAGTGTTAAAGGTTTGCCAGTTTTGAGATGAAGAATCCCGCTGTATTGTGCAGGTACGGAAAGCTTCGAACAACCTTATCCCAGTCCCTGAACTTCACGCCTTTAAACTCCCTAACTCCTCTGCCGAATGGTGACGGCAAGGGCAGAACTTTTGCTCCTACTTTCAGCAGGTTTCCTTCATTTTCCTCAAAGGTTATCGAGCAGGTCGCGTAAACGACTTCCTGAGCGTTTTTCAGGGCGTTTTCTATCATCTTTCTCTGAACTTTTAAAGTGGATTTGAACTTTCGCTCGTCGAACGTCCACTTCACATTTGGCTGAGATGCGTAGTTGCCGGTTGAGGAGCAGGGAGCATCTACGAGGGCCTTATCAGCCTCATACTCAAACCTACATCCGTCTCCAAGTTTTACCTCTGCAATTTTAACGCCAAGCTGCTTCAGCTTGCTCTTCATCCTTCTTACTCTTTCTAGAGAGTTGTCAACGGCCACAACTTTACCTTCATTCTGCATGAGCATCGCCATATGGGCTGTCTTCATTCCCGGCGCTGCTGCAAGGTCGAGAACTACCTCACCAGGAGATGGGTTTAGGGCTTTAGAGACGAAGCACGAAGCGAGATCCTGTATGACGTATTTGCCTTTTGAATGCCATTCCAGTGATGCAGGGTGTTTATCGTAACTTTTGACGCGAAAAACCTCCTCAAGAAAGGTTTCCTCAAGTATAACTCCGTTATCTTCCAGATATCTTCTAACAGCCTCAACGGAGCTTTTAAGCTCGTTCACCCTCACGTAAACCTGAGGGTTCTTCAGGTTTGCCTCCATCAGCCTTAACGCCTCATCCTCACCCAGAAGCTCGATGGAATACTTCACAAACCACTCAGGGTGAAAGTATTTGAGAGAAATTTCTTTTAACCTGTCTTCGACAGAGATTTCGAGTTTCTCCACATTTCTAAGGACAGCATTAACGAGTGGTGCTTTTCCCTTCTTCCTCGCAATTCTCACAGCGGAGTCTGTTGCCAGTGCAGGATGGACTCCCTTGTACTTCATCTCGTAAACCGCGATCCTGAGAAGGTTTTTCGTGAAGAGGTCAAGCCTATCGAAGTTTTTGAGTGTCGATTTAAGGTAAAAATCTATTGCGTTCAGCCTTTTGAGAGTTTCGAGGCTGTAAGCGTGCACACTTCCCCTAATCTTGTAGTCAAATCCTCCGGCAATTTTCTGAACAGCAGACTTAACCGAAATTCTGCTTCTTTCGACCTCCGCCAGAACCTTTGCCGCTATCTCCTGTGTAGGGATTAAATTACCACCATTTGAGCGTGCGGACATCCTTCAATGTAAAGAATTCTGTTTTTATCTATAATACCAATCCTTATGGCGAGCTTAACGGCCTTGCTGCCAGTAATGTTTGCAATCGTTGCATTTCTCAAAGCTCTCTTGACTTCCTCCTCTCCGACTTCCTCTTCTCCGTAGAAGCTCTCCTTCACCTCCAGTTTAAGCTCTCCCTCTCTGAAGGTTTTACCAACTATGTCCGAGTCGCAGACGGCAACGAGCACTTCCCCCTTCACCCTGTAAATTCGCATTCTGAACATCAGATGTTTCTCACCGGGTGCTTTGCCCCACAGGCAAGGCAGCGGAGCATGAGTACTCTCTCCTCTTTTATGAACTCTGTATCAGGAGAGTTGCACTCTTTGCACAGGACATACAGCTTTACGTAGTCATCGACTTCCTTTTGCAGCTCGCTTTCCGTGAACTTACCCTGAAGAACCAACCTTCCGTTGTCGATGAAACCGGCAGTACCGAGTGATTTAACGAGGAATTTGTACAAATGTTCCTCGTTCCTGTTGAGCGTTTTGGCAATCTGGAAAAAGTTCTTCAGGATCGTTCTTGCTCCTTCTCTCTGAATGCTGACTTTTGGAATCTCAAATCTTCCTTTCCTGCTAACCTCTCTGTCGGCAAGCTTTTCAAAGGCTCTTTCAAGGAGTTCCTCATAACTTCTCATTACCCATACTATGCAGCTTTGGATAAAATATTTACCGCTTCCCTCCATGTACTCCGAAAAATACTTTTTTACCTACCAGCTAGATATGCATCATGTTCTACCTCGGCCTCGTTGGATTTCCTGTCAAGCATTCCGTCTCTCCCGCAATGCACAACGCAGCTTTGAAGGATGCAGGAATAGAGGGCATATATCTAGCTTTTGAAGTTAAACCTGATGCGTTGAAGGATGCTGTTTTCGGTGCTAAAGCTTTAGGATTTAAGGGGTTGAATGTAACAATTCCGTTTAAAGAGAGTGTTGTTGAGTTTGTTGAACTTGAAGGTGAGGCTGCGAAGATCAGGACTGTGAACACAATCGACTTGGTAGAGATGGTTGGATACAACACAGATGTCTATGGTGTGAAAGCTGCGCTTGCCGGGAACGATTTGGATGGAAAAACTGCTCTGGTTGTAGGGGCAGGAGGGGCGGGGAAAGCTGCAGCATTGGCTTTGCTGGAGATGGGTTCCACCGTAATTTTGGCAAACAGGACGGAATCAAGGGGCAGGGAAGCAGCAGAGATGTTGAGGAGGTATGGAGAGTGCATCTTCTGGCCGCTGAGCAAAGTTGGAGAGCTCAAGGGAGAAATCAACGTTCTGGTTAACACCACTCCACTTGGAATGAGCGGTTTCAAAGCTGAGCTGCCCGTACCGTCTTCACTGCTGGATGGTGTCGAGCTGGTTTTTGATACAGTCTATAACCCGATGAACACACCGCTGATTTTAGAGGCCAAAAGGAGGGGTTGCAGGGTTGTTTACGGTATAGAGATGCTCGTACATCAGGGTGCCAAGGCATTTGAGATCTGGACTGGTGTTGAACCAGATGTCGAGATTATGAGGGGAGCTGCTCTGAAGGCTTTGAAAGTTAAGAGGTTTTGAAGCTGTTTCACCACAACTCTTCTTGGAAAACAATTTATTACTCAACCTTAACTTGCTCTCATGGTATCCCTCGAGGACGTTTACCACACAGCAGAATTAGCCAAAATCGAGATAACTGAGGGGGAGGCTGAGAAGTTTAGAAAGGAGTTTGAAAAGATTATCGATTACTTCAACATCCTTGATGAGGTTGAGGAGGACATTGAGCCAACATTTCACGTTCTTCCAATCACAAATGTCTTCAGAGAGGATGTAGAAGGTGAGTGTTTGTCGCAGGAGGAGGCTTTGAGCAATGCTAAGCATAAGGAAGACGGTCATTTCAAGGGGCCGAGGGTGGTTGAGTGAGGGTAACAGAATGGAGGGGAAAGGTTGAGACTCAAGGATGCTACGATGCCATCTCCGAAATGCTCGAACGCATTGAGAAAAGCAAGCTCAACGCCTACATAACCGTCTGCAGAGATGAAGCACTGAAAATGGCGGAGAAGTACGACAGAGGGGAGCTTAAGGGCAGGCTTGCCGGAATTCCGGTGGCGGTGAAGGACAACATCTCCACCAAAGGCATTCTCACGACATGCGCATCGAAAATGCTCAGCAACTACAAACCCGTTTTTGACGCCCATGTGGTTGAGAGATTAAAGGCTGAGGGAGCAATCATCATCGGAAAGGCCAACATGGATGAGTTTGCAATGGGCACCACGACGGAAACCAGCTACTACGGTGTTGTGAGAAACCCCTATGACCTCGACAGAGTTGCTGGAGGGAGCAGTGGAGGAAGTGCTGCTGTAATAGCGGCAGACGAGGCAGTGTTATCATTGGGAAGTGATACAGGAGGGAGCATAAGGTGTCCCGCGAGCTTCTGCGGCATATACGGCTTAAAACCGACCTACGGCCTCGTTTCGAGGTATGGTCTCATCCCCTACGCAAACTCCTTGGAGCAGATAGGCCCGATGGCTGACTGCATTGACGACCTCGCTCTCCTGCTTGAAGTTATTGCGGGCAAAGACAGGAGAGATTCAACAAATTCCGGAAAGGAGTTCAAATTCGTTCCTGAAGATAGGAAACTGAAGGTAGGTGTGATTGCAGAGATGGGGGGCAATGAAGATGTGATGAAGCGCTTCAGCGAGGCTGTTGAGGTCATCAGGGAGAAGCATGAGGTCGAGGAAGTAAGCATGCCGTCCTTCAAGTACGCCCTTGCAGCGTACTACATCATCGCCATGAGCGAGGCATCATCAAACCTCGCCAGATATGACGGTGTAAGATATGGTTACGCATTAGAAAAGCTCGATTCGTGGAGGAGGTACTTTTCAAAGGTCAGGGCAGAGGGATTCGGGGATGAGGTGAAAAGGAGGATAATGCTCGGCAGCTACGCCTTGTCTGCAGGCTACTACGGGAAATACTATCTTAAGGCACAGAAGGTCAGAACGCTCGTCATAAGGGACTTCAAAAAGGCCTTTGAGGAGTTCGACGTTCTCATCTCACCCACCATGCCCTCGCTACCCTTCAAAATAGGGGAGCTCGCTGACCCGCTGACGATGTACAAGGCCGATGTCAACACGGTTCCAATCAATCTTGCCGGACTTCCGGCGTTGAGCGTTCCCATTGGATTCGAGAAGGGTCTGCCAGTAGGACTGCAGGTGATTGGGAACTACTTCTCGGAAAACACGCTTCTCAACTTCGGGAAATGGCTTGGCGAGAGGATGCAGGACTAAAGAAAACCGAACTCTGCAAGGTAGTAATGCAGATTGGCGAGGAACTCGTTTAGAGAATGATAGGGGACGATGATGCATCCAGAGTGAAAGCGGAGGGAATCGTCGATGAAGCTCACGATTACCGGAACTGCCCTCTTTCCCGTTATTGCTGAAAATCGCTCCACTCTCTCCCTGTGCTTTTCTGCCTCCTTTTTGAGCTGCGAAAGCCTGTATCTTGAAGCAGAGTAAAGCTTTGCATCGAAGCAAAGCACGATGCCGTATCTCTCAGCAACAACATCGATCTCCGATTTTCTCTTTCCATCTTTAAACACGCACCTGAACTTGGTGGAGAAGCCGTGAGTCTCGCAGATTTTCCTTACCTCTTCCTCAAATTCCTGCCACCTCATCTAACAGCCTTCTTTCCGGCTTCGCTTAACATTTCTTTCTCCACAAACACGATTGCATACTTCATGAGCTCGTCAAGCTCCTCCTCATCAGCATCGAATATATCCGCAGGAATGGCAAACTCTGCGAAGCAGTACTCCTTCTCTCCCACAAGAGATTCCGTCACTTCCTTTCTGAAATCCGTTACGTCACTCGACACAACGATGACGACATCCTCATCCAGGTGCCCCTCCAGAAACTTGAGGAAGTTCTCCTTGCTGAAAATGTAAGCTGGCATGCATTAAGTAGGGCAAAGGGTAAAAATTTTTACTCAAACCTATTTTGTGGAAATCTACTACTACACCTTTACTGGGAACAGCAGGAGAATCGCGGAAATACTGGCATCCGAATTTGGTGGGGAGATGCGAGAGATAAAGAGTTACAAGCTACCCTACATTATATGGCTCATCCTCTCCTTTATCCCCTTTCTCGGCGTGAAAATCGACACTCAGCCACCCTCCGGCAGTGAAATCGTGCTGTGCTTTCCGAAGTGGACTCTGAACTGTCCCCCGGTCACAACTTTTCTCAGAAGGTACGCAGAGAGCAGAAAAATTAAAATGGTAACCTTAGTTCCCACCAAAAGTAATATAAATTAACAATAATCCGGCTGAATTATGGATTTGGTGGATAAATACCTTGAAGAGATAAATGCGATAAAGGAACTAATCAAACCAATCGTGGATGAATACT
>JAPDIT010000062.1 GCA_029259455.1 Archaeoglobi archaeon | reverse complement strand
TAATGAACTTAGAACTTCTTTAATTTTTCCTGCCAGCTTCAAGAGCTTTGAAAGTTCCTCGCTGTACCACCTCATCTATTATCGTCAGAGCCGGAACCAAGTTGGACGTTGAATGATGTTGCAGCTGGAACAATACGACCCCAAGAGCCACAGCAGCCATTTGAGGAGCGAATAGAATCCACCAAGGCTCAACCAGCACAACCTTCCCTGTTATGTCCTCTCTCCAGCAGTATCCATCCGGTCTGTCTAAATTATCTTCCCTTCGTTTCCACAACTCTGCCATGAGCGTAAATCCCTATTACCCTGTGTGCGACCACTCTGTCCCTTCTATCGAAGGTCGCAATATCTCCCACTCCAAATTCGGCTCCTCTCAGAATCACAACTACATCTCCGTCATGGATTGTAGGATACATGCTCGTTCCGTTCGCTCTGGCAATCAAAACTGGGAACTCCTCATAATTGCAGGCAATTACTACGAATGCTGTGTAGGCGAGAATGAACAAGCAGAGAAAAGCAATCTTCTTCATTTTCTCCCCTCCACTTCCTCTATAACCCTCACCATCTCCCCAACATTGTACTTCCGGTGAATCAGCCTTGTATTCCCCCTGCCCTTCCTGGCGTAAACGAGGTCAATGAACCTGAGCCTCTCAAGCTTCTCAAGAATCTCAAAGAATGTTGTATAGCCCATCTTGCCTTTCAGCCTCTCATACACCTCTCCGGTTGATGGTGTGATCTCTGCAAGTAGATCTCCCTCAGAACCTTTCTCTCCTTCTCTCAGCGCTGAAACATTCCTGAAATAAAATTCAGCATGTGTGGAGCTGCAGGCCTTCTCAACATCCTCCAGCTCAACCCTCACAGCTCTCCTCCTTTCAGCGAAAATCCCTGCTTTTCTGAGAAGTTTCAGCCCAGCCTAAGATCGGAATGTCTGAAAGCATATTCAGCCACCCTTTCAACAGCGTCTGGTTCGAATTTGCCCCCAAATCCCTTCCTAGCTCTCTCTGCAAGGATGAAGTGCATCTCCTCATAGGAGTAGAGGGGAAAATGGATAACGTCAGCCTGAAACACAGCCTGCACCGCTGGATTAAGCCTGATGGACTCATGGGAGACTGCAACAACCCCGACCTTCACGCCATACTCCTCTTCAACTCTCAGAAGTATGTCTAGGAGTTCGTTGATTACCTTGACCTCAATCACCCGAATCTCATCCAGAGCCACAATCAATGCTTTCCCATCCTGAATCAGCCTATCACAGACAGCATCGTACAGCTTGACCATCGGATAGCCTGTCTGAGGAGCCTGATGTCCGCATACGCTTTCAAAAATTCTGGCCATCACTCTGTAGGCTGAGACAGCAAGAGGACACCGGATGTATGCTGTATAGCAATCCCCAAATTCCTCCAGAACCCTCAGCAAAACGCATGTTTTCCCCGTTGATGGAGGGCCAACAAGCAGAGAGTTCACGGGAGAGCTGTTCCTCAAAGCAGGCTCAAGATTTGCAAGCAGAGACGAAATCTGTCTGTCCCTGAAGTGAACGACTTCGGGAATGTACTCTGCGTCAAAAACGTTCAGGTCAGACAGCAGTTTCAATTTACCACCTCTGCCATAGCAAAACTTAGTTTCATGATACCAGTATTCAATAAGATTTTTAAAAATTGCTTATAACTTTTTATGTTTATCATGTTTTGCCGTTTATTTTCTCTCAGCCCTCAATCTTTCAATTTCCTCCTTGAGCCTCTTAACCTCATCACTCAGCGACATGAAAATTCTGAGGAATTCCGGATCTGTCATTTTCTTCATTGCCTCAGCCTTCCTCTTTTCCCAGTCTTCGAGCTCGAGAACTACATCCTCTGTCAGAGGTAAACCACAGCGAGAGCAGAATCTAGAGGAAGTGGGATTGATCATTGTACAGCGAGGACAGCGTATTACTTCAAGATCGTTGCCATTTCCGCTGGTTTTAATCCCGTGAAGCTTTAAAATGGCCTCATCAACATCTTCGCTCGAGAGATGGACGTAAACCCCAACCATCTTGCTGCCATTAACCCATCCCATGTATTTCGCCCCTATTGACTCTGGAACCTTAGCGAGCAACCTTGTAGCTCTCGTGTGCCTGAACAAATGAGGGTAGATCCTCTTTTTTATTCCTGCCCTTTTTGCGATCCTTTTTATCTGCATTCGCATGTCTGCGTATTCCATTGCCTTAAGTCTCCCTTTCCCAGAAAGCTTTATCATAATGGAGAATCAGGGTTCTTCAGGGGGTGGTCCTCCAGCCATTCGGCAAGATATCTTGTCGAATACAAGTCTAAGTTTCCTTTTTACTGTTTTGCTCTTGGGTAACCAAATAATAACGCCGTATTCATCGAAAGAAACATCCCTAACCCTCATACTGCCGACTTCTCCGATTCTTGCACCACTCTCATATAATAGTGAGATTAGAGCCCTATCTCTCGAATTCGTACATGCTGTCATCATTGCCATAAACTCATCCTCGGTGATCAAGTCACTTGGTGTTACCGTCGTCTGTCTTTTTCCAGTGGTACACCAACTGACGAGTTCCCCCTTCTCAAGCCACTTGAAGAATCTTTTAAGCGTCTTTTTCACCTCGACAAGAGTGTTTTCGGTTATTTCACCTCTCTTTACCTTCAAGGCATAGGCGTTTATCACTTTTCGGACGTCTTTTTTCGTCCAATCCTCGTATTTTTTTGGAACCATCTTCGCCAGATTTTTAGCCATATTAAGTACGTGTAGACTCTACTCTCAGAGACTCCATTTGCAAGTCTCTGCAAAATCCTCTATGATCGGGTAGTTGTCTGGAAATTGCTCTCTTATCCTCTCTAGCATCCTTTGGACATTGTACTTATAGAAAGTCATTGGATTAACCCCCCTAGCACGGTATTTCAAAATAGACCCCACTCTGAAAGTTATTACGGCATCTAACAAGAGGTTACTAATCCCGGTCGGCGCATATTTTGATTTTTGGCGTTGTCAATATTATTATCCTGCTTGTCCGTCTCTTTTAACTTCTGCTTCCGTTAGGTATGCCCCTTCTTGCGATTTTTTAATTCACAAACTATAGGCTCATGTATATTAGCTTCTTTCTCCTACTGCATATCTCAAAATCTGGATGTCTCCCAGGCTACGTTATCTATAACGTTATAAACTACTAAAAATATTTAAATTTTTGGTTGATCATAACGTTATGAGGGGCGTTGCTTGTAAAGTTGGATATGGTGGAGAGATTATGGCCAAGCAGAAACAGAAATTCGAAACCAAGGGCGACAGAACCCAACTTTGGTTGGACGGCTACACAAAAGCTATTCTCGAAGAACTCATGGCCACCGGCGACTTCAAATCCATTTCCCAGCTTTTACAGATTGCCGTCATCAACCTCTACAAGGACTACGAGGCCAAGGGGAAGCCGAGAAGGCTGCCAGACTCGGCGGAAGAGAGGACCAAGAACGTCCAGCTGGTTGAGGAGGGGTGTTGAGGTTGATTAGGAGGTGGTAGAATCTCAAAAGTGAGGTGTCTGATTGTAGAAATGAGTCCAGCAGTTGAAAATTTTAGAGAGAGCCTCCAGGGTATACTTAATGAAAATTCTGTCACGGGTATTCGTTATAATATACCCCCAAGGAATATCCCAATCATCCTTAACGCCGTAATTGAGAAATTTGACGGCACGGTTCAGTTGATAATTTCATTTACGGAATATCACTATGAATTGGTAATGAGATTCATTGAGGATCTTCAGTCTATCGCAAACATCCAAAAAATAGAAGTTGCAAAAGAGTTACTCGGTCTGCCTACTCGGTGATTTTGGGAGCTCCATTAGGGATTCCAGATGGTGGCAGTACAGTTTGCTACAAGAGTTTTGTTTTCGTCGGTAACGGGATCTCAGTGAGCCAACCTGTGTTTTTAATTTTGCAGACATTAGACTTTAAACATTAGGAGCTGATAGCATGTTCATCCCCCGTAAGTGGATGAACATCAGGATTAGGGGCAGCTGAGAGAATGTGGTTTGATGACTTCGGGCAGTTTTACATGTATTTGCTGAAGAATGCCGTAATCGAGGAAATCGTGGATGGGGATGACCTCGTCTGGAGGATTGTCAAATCGCTGAGAGATGGGGAAGTTCACCCCGACGATATTCTATATTCAAGGGAGCACATAATGGAAGTTTACGGCATCGCCGAGAAGTGCCTCCTGTCTCGGGCTGTTGAGAGCCTCATCTTTCAATGAGGGTTGTGTTGTGCATAAAGCTTGCTACAAATTGTCATCAGTTTGTATATGGTTAAGTGCATAACATCTTAAACTTATCACCCAGAAACTTCTCAATCCAGCTTTTTGCAAAGGATATTGATTCTGTCAGCTTTTTGAAAGACTTAGCAATCACCTCTTTCAGCTCGTCCACATTAAGCGGTGATTTCTCTGAAACAACTCTTTTTACACTCTTCCAGACGTTCTCAATTGGATTCAAATCCGGAGAATAGGGTGGCAAATAGACCAAAACGATATCTAGCTTCTCAGCTTCACCTTTTTGGCATGATGCGTTCTGAAGTTGTCGAGAATGATTGCGATCCTCTTTTCAGGATTTGCTTTCCTCACCTTTTCCAGAAAGGATATAAAGTCCTCAGCCCTATTTCTCTCAGGAAACTCTCCCAAGCTTTCTCCGTTCAAGCAGTAAAATCCCGTAACCTTAACTTTGACGTAAGTAGCAACCCTCTTAAAAGGCTTGCCGGAGCTCCACAGCCTTGCAGTATTTGAGTTAGCATCAACTGCCATTTCATCGATGAATCCTATCACGTCATCGTAGATTTTAGCCCTACTCAAGTTTCGCACGTGCGTAGCACGGCGCGCCATCACGAAGTGCCGTGCGTTTTAAAGTCTCTTCGGCATTTTCAGGCCTTCTGTAATCCTTCTGGTAGGGTTTGGCGTATTTCATTCCAAAAGATTTAGGATTCTTCTAACCTGCCATGAAGAATAGCCAGCACCAAACTCCTTTTTAATGAGATCCTGAACCTCCTTAGTCGTCCAGGAATCCTTTTTCTTTAGCATTTCCTTTAGCTTATCTCTCTGGTTTTTTGTGAGCTTCGCAGGTCTTCCCCCACCAAAATCGGGAATTAGCCCTCGTAACCATTGGAGTTCCACCTTTTAAGCCATGCATAGCCCGTTGCCTTGGTTAACTCCCACTAAATCTGCTGCCTCCTCAACACTCATCCCTCTGTAAAGGTGTCTTATGAAGTGAAGCCTCTGAAGAACTCTTGTGTCTTTTTTCAAGCTTTTTGATCCTTTTATCGAGCTCTTCTGCTGGTAAATGTCTTACAACTTCATAAACTCGCTTTCTGCCCATGGATTTTGTTGTTTGTTTTAGTATAAATAGTTTTGCTCAAGACCCAAACAGATCGCAGAACTTGTTGTGCTGTAAAATCACACCATCCACCCCAGCCTCTTCGGTCATGCTTTTAATGAAATTCTTCCTGAAAGCATACTCTCCAAACATTCTCGCGCAAATCTTCAGGTTGTTGAGGTACTTAGCTGCCAGAAAATTGTAAATGTCACTTCCGTCATACTCAGCCGTGTTCCAGAAGCTTCCTCCTCCGAAACAAGTTGTTTCGGCCACGATCAGAGCACCAACCTCTTCTATCTTTCTTATTAGCTCAATCTCGTCAAGAGGGCTACCAGCTAGCAGAATCTTAGCTCGATACTCCACTTTCCCCTTCTCAGCCATTGCAGATTCAAGCAGTTGAAGAAACACCTCAGATGGTAAAGATTCTCTCGCCACAGCAACTGCTATAGCATCACTTCCGTAAAATCTCGGCTTCTTGAACCTCAGCCTGTAAAACTCCCTCATTTTCTCGTTTATTTCGTCTTGGACTTTTGCATACCTCACAATTTCGTCTTCCGTAATTTCAACACCGTATCTGCTCTCGAAAGCCTCCTTCAACCTTTTAATTTCGCTTGAGAAGAATTCAAGCGTGTCCTTGTTAACGAGGTGGGGAACTTTAAAGTAATGCATGAACTCTGGATTTTTCGCGTGCTGAATTTCATCAAAGGTGCCCATCCAGTGGTCGCACCCTCTCACCCTAACAAGACCGTCGAGAAAGTCATAGCTACCGTTAAGGATTAATTCGAGACAGCTTCTGCATAAACTGCAGTTGTATCTCGAAAGGTAGGAGTCTGCTGTGGATGTGTCTGCGTTTCCAGCTCCTCTCAGCCTGAATGGCAGAATTCTGCCAGCCTCAGCCACCTCCTTCGGCATGGCTATGCAGGCATGCCCCACAACCGCATTTCCTTCTGCTCTCCACTTTTTCACGTATTCGTTTTTCAAGGGTTGACGCTATTTCATGAATTTTCGATAAACTCATTCTCCACCTCCTTGTTAATCTTAACAACACCAGCAAGGGACTGGACGAGTGGTGTTACAGCTGCTGTGAGTAATTCGGGATTCGAGAGCAAAACTTCAACAAAAGACTTCGTTAGATTGTTGATTAGCTTTTCAACCTCTTTGCTGTCCGCAGAAGCGATTGCTGCATTGATTAATCCTGAAATAATCTCGGGATTTCTCTTTGCAACCTCATTGAAGGTTCTTGCAAAAGCAGTGATGACATCTCCCAGCTTTTCAGTATCTATTTCCTTGATAATGCTTGTTACAGTCAGCGACATCAGCTCAACCGGCAGCTCCCCGAATTTTGACAGGATTTTGCTTAGCATCTCGAAAAGGGTGTTAACGGCAACCGGAATTAGGGAGGTCAGGGACATTAGAGCAAGAGGATTCCGCCAGAGCGCATTGGTGAAAGCTTCATTCACATCCCTTGCATTATCCAGAACGGCTAAAACTGCTTTCTTCAACTCATCAACATTTACGCTGTTCAGAAACTTCTCGATTATGTTCTCAGCAACTTCCTTGAATTTTCTTTCTCCCCTTCCCAGTATGTAGTTGCCCTCGTGCAACCTGTTCACAAATTTTGCCAGATTCTCAGCCAGCTTTGCCAGCTCTTTAACATTCAGACTTTCAAGCGTTTTAAAGGTTGCACTCGCGAGAACCTCAGATGATATGTCAGCCCTCTGTAAAGCGTCATTTGCAATGGCAATGCCTGCGTTGGCTACTGCAGGCATTAAAGCCATCACATTTGCAAGCTTGACAGGGTTGCCAATAATTTTCTCATTTATTATCTCAAACGTGCCCTGCGAGCAGTAAGCAGTGTCTTCAACAAACTTCCTCAGCTTACCAAAGTCCAGCGTATCGATAAACTCCCCTATTTTCTCACCGGCAATCTCGGCGAATAGCACTGGATGGTCTTCTCTCAGCCTCTCCATTTCATCAAAGAATTCGTTCAGTGTTTCTGCAGCATATGTTGCATCGAAGTCGCCAGCAACTCCCTTAAGTATTCCTACCAGAGTATCGCTCGTGAATTTGCTTGAATATGCACTGAATCCTCTCATTGCCCCAAAAAGAGTGTTTGCTGTCCTCGGTATGAGGCTGAAAATCGTTACTGTAAATTCTATGTCCTTATCCAGTATCTCTCTAACCTCATTTTCCACAACGGCTGGATTAAAGAATTCATTTGCAGACTTTCTGAGAAAGTCTTTGTAGAATGGAGATTCCGCAAGAATTCTGAAAAACCCAAAACTCATATCACCCATAATACCACCTCAAAGTTGCTTGCAATCATAAAAATGCCTCGCAACATCCATCTGGCAGAGCTGCCTTCCTCCCATCCAGAGCTGGATTATTTTGACATCCCTCCAGTGCTTCTCCACGTCGAAGTTTCTGTCTATCCCATAGTGGGAGAGCAAATCCACAGCTTTTCCTGCAACATCACAGCAGGCATCGCAAACCTTCAGCTTCAAAGCCCTGCCTCTCGCAACTATTTCGGCAGAATATCTCTCACCATACATATCCGGTCGGTCGAGCATTCTGGCATAGGTGTAAACCGCCGCCCTGCTCACCTCAATCTCAGCAGCTATGTCTGCAAGAACAGCCGCAACAGCGGTGTTCTCCTTTAAGGGCTTTCCCCGGTATCTAAGCTCACTGCACTTCTTATACAAAATTTCGTATGTGTTCTCCATCGCACCCAGAGCCATCGCTGCACTCCCTAGACAACCCGTGGCGATCACTTCCCTGAAGTATTTGGCATCAAGATTTTCACCCCACGCTCTGTAATGCTTCGGCACCCTGACGTTGTCAAACCATATGTCTGAGTTCTTGTCAGCGCCATTCCTGCCTTGCGATACGGTTCTCCCTGCTTAACTCCCGGTGTAGTAGCTGGGACGTAGATGTATGTAAAATGTTTCTCGTCAGCTTCTCCGGGCTTTGTCGTGCAGACAACACCGAACAGGTCCGCCACTCCACCCGTGTTGGTGGGCCAGAGTTTGTGCCCGTTGATCACCCACTCATCCCCATCAAGAACTGCAGTCGTTCTGATGGTCTTGCCCTTCAACTCGTCCAAATTCTCGATGTCTGAACCACCCTGCGGTTCTGTCATGGCGTTTGCGGCTATAGTCAGCTTTTTCCTGGCAAAAAGCTTGGAGAATTCGGCACACAGATCATAGTTAACGTGGGGCTTTACAGTTATCATGAAAAGCGGCCAGAAGGTTACACCCACCGAAACAGCGACGCCGGTGTCGTATCTTCCAATTTCCTCCATTAACCTCGCACATATGGAGCCGAAGTAGTCTGAATTGCCGAGTCCCCACCCGCCAAACTCCTCAGGAAAAATGGCGATCTGAAATCCGTAATCAACCATCAGCTTCTCAAGAGCCGGCTCTACGTAGCGATGCTCCTTCCAGTCCTCGTCAAACTCTCTTCTGTATGGCAGGACATACTTATCTCCCCAGTCCCTTATCATCTCTGCAAGGTACCTCTCAAGAGGAGACTCAAACTCCCGAATTCTTGCGAACTCCAAAATATCACCCCTCCCACAGCCTACTGGCAAAAAATCTTTCAGAGAGTTCAAGCAAAGAATGCTGTTGCCTCAACAATGCCGCGATGCTCTTAGCATCTCTCCACTGCTTCTCCAGCAACCCCTCCCTTGCATATCCCTGAGATGCCATGAGTTCCATCGCCCTATCAGCGACATTGAAGGCAGCTCTTGAGCATTTCAAGGCTGTAATTGTGGATAGCGTGTGTATCTCATCGTCACTCCTGTCCTCAAGCATTGTCTTGGCCAGAAACTGAGCAGCCATGTTTGCTTCAACTGCCTCTTTCGCCACTTCTCCTAGCACCTCAGCATCAACAGTATTATCTTTAAGCGGTTTCCCCCTTATGAACCTCTTCTCAGCCCACTCACCAACAATTCTGCATGAATCAACTGCAGAACCAACGCACAGCGAGGACAGGCAGAGATTAAGGTAGATGTCCAGCCTTTTCCATGCATCACCTTTTATTATTCTGCTCTTCTCAACTTCAGCCCGTATCTTTACATCGCAGTTTCTGCTCGCATTTAACCCAGCAGTCTTTGCGATTTCCCCCCTCTCCACCTCCTCTCCGCCAAGAATTGCAAGAGAGACTCCATCATAGTTGCAGAACACGACAAATACATCGGCATCGAAGCCAGAGTTGAGAGGTCTGCCGTAAAATTCAATCTTAACTTTATCACCCTTCTCAACCGCTTTGGCGAGTTCGAAGCCTTTGAAATCGTTATTTCCGAACTGTGGTGGCACAATGGACACTCTGCAGAAGTCGCTAGAGAGCTTATCAACCATAAAGTCAAAAGCCTCACTGCCAATTGCTGAAGCGGAGGAGGCTATGAGGGCAGAAAGAACAAAACCTATTCCGGCATCAGCCTTCCCTATTTCCGAGAAGGTGTGGTATAAAATCGGCGGAAGTTCTTCAAAGCTCACTCCTGCTCCCCCGGCGGATTCTGGAACCAAAAGCTTCTGCATGCCGATGTCAACAAACAGCTTTTTCATCGCCCTCTCTGCTATCTCAAAATTGTCGTCAATCTCGTGGCGGTAGGGCATGACCTCCTTCTCAGCCCACTCCCTGATGCTCTTGGTAATCATCTCAGCGGTATCGCTCTTAAGTTCAGCAAGTGGATTGATTGTTGCTCTCATCATCCACCACTACCGTAAACAAACAATAAAATCGTTATGGTATGACTATGATAATATTTAGAGTATCAGACAAAACATTTTTAACCAATACTACAAAACAAACACATGGGACGAAAACCCGAAAAAGAGGTAGTTAGGTGGCTAACCTGGAAGAGTTAAACGAAGAGATTCGAAGAAGAAAAATCTGTTCAGAAATCCTGAGAAAACTTTTCTTCATCAAAGAGCTATATAAAGGAGCGAGTGTTCCTCAAGCAGCGAAA
>JAPDIT010000054.1 GCA_029259455.1 Archaeoglobi archaeon | reverse complement strand
GCTTGATGAGAGGATGTACATTGCTATTGCTGCAAGTTTTATTTCTATGGACACTTCGTTCCTCTCAAAGATGTCAAACTCTTTCAGCAACTCAACAAGGTTATTTTCTGCTATATCCGCCGTCACCATAAAAGATGGTAAGTTGTTCAATTATTTATGTTGTTTGATGCTTATTCGGACACACCTTATCTACCGATTAAAAATGAAACGTTTGTGAAGGGAGTAAATTGTTATTCCTCTGCCAGCAAAGCTTAAGGCTTGCAAATCGAAGATGTATAAATGATTGCTGAAATATATTATGACAAGGGAACAATTATCATCAAAGGTGATGTTCACGTTCCTCAGGCTAAATTTGACTCAAGAAGTGGGACATACAGGGCTCTTGCTTTCAGATATAGGGACATAATTGAGTATTTGGAGAGCAACGGTATTGATTTCATCGATAAAGCTTTGGATCCAATCCCCACACCCTATTTTGACGCTGAAATCAGTCTTAGAGATTATCAGGAGAAGGCACTGGAGAGGTGGCTAATCGACAAGAGGGGTTGTATAGTTCTACCAACCGGTTCTGGAAAGACTCATGTTGCAATGGCAGCTATCAACGAACTTTCTGTTCCAACACTGATTGTTGTCCCAACTCTTGCTTTAGTTGAGCAGTGGAAGGATAAGCTGAGAATTTTCGGTGAGGAAAATGTGGGAGAGTTCAGCGGGAGGGAGAAGGAGTTAAAGCCGCTGACCGTCGCAACTTACGATTCTGCCTATGTAAATGCGGAGAAGTTGGGCAACAAATTCATGTTCCTCGTTTTTGACGAGGTGCACCACCTTCCCGCTGAGTCGTATGTGCAGATAGCCCAGATGTCCGCTGCACCCTTCAGACTCGGACTGACGGCAACCTTCGAGAGAGAAGATGGAAGGCATGAAGTTCTCAGGGAGGTTGTAGGAGGGAAGGTTTTTGAACTCATGCCTGACCATCTGGCCGGAAAGCATCTGGCCAGCTACACGATAAAGCGAATCTTTATCCCACTGACTGAGGATGAAGAGGAGGAGTACAAGAAGAGGGAGAAAATATTCAGAAGTTATCTCAGAGCGAAGGGAATAACGCTGAGAAGAGCAGAGGATTTCAACAAAATAGTTATGGCTTCTGGCTACGATGAAAGGGCTTACGAGGCTTTGAGGGCGTGGGAGGAAGCGAGAAAGATAGCCTTCAACTCCAAAAATAAAATTCGGAAGCTGAGAGAAATACTTGACAGGCACAGAAAGGACAAGATCATAATCTTCACCCGCCACAACGAGCTTGTTTACTGGATTTCAAAGGTTTTCCTGATTCCTGCGATAACTCACCGAACTGGGAGAGATGAGAGAGAGGAGATACTAGAGGGGTTCAAAACCGGTAGATTCAGGGCTATTGTGAGCAGTCAGGTTCTCGATGAGGGGATTGATGTGCCCGACGCGAATGTGGGGGTGATAATGAGCGGTAGCGGGAGTGCGAGGGAATACATCCAGAGGCTCGGAAGAATTCTCAGACCCTCGAAAGGGAAGAAGGAGGCGGTGCTTTACGAGCTGATTTCGAGGGGGACGGGAGAAGTGAACACAGCGAGGAGGCGTAAGAATGCTGCCAAAAGAGCTGCTTGACGTTAGAAAGGCGAAAGGAAGAATTTTTCCGAAATTTGCGGATGAAAGGGATTACGAGCTGGCGGATGAAGTCATAAGGGTTTTTAAAAGTGGAGTGGGGAAAAAGTACGGCAAAGTGTTGAAGCTCGCGAAGGAGCTTGAGAAGGCGAAGAACTTCAAGAAGGTCAGGGGATTTGTAAGAGTTCTTGAGAATCACTGCGTAGAGAAAAGCTGCGTTTTTAACGTTGACAGCGAGCTTGAGCCGAGAAAGGTAAGAATGCTGCTCTTCGAACATGGATATGTCACTTCAAAGAAGGAGAGAGAGAAAGTTTTGGAGTATGCGGCTAAATACTTTAACACTACACCTGAGGTAGTTGAGAGGGCGATGTATGCAGACAGGGAAGAGGAACTTATCCTCACAAATTTCAGAACCCTGACACCTGAAAACCTTATAAGGCTTTACAACCTCTCTCTCCTCCAGACAGCTCTTTTCAACGCTTTAAGACTCACATTCTGGACTTCAGACAAGCATAAGGAGATTTTCAGGGCAATAAAGCGTCTCGGATTGATGTACGAGCTTTACGAGGATTCGGGGAAGATGATGGTGGAGGTTACAGGTGCGGCAACTCTTCTGAAAATGACGCGTAAATATGGTGTATCCTTTGCCAAGCTAATCCCGTGGATCATCCGGGCGAAGAAGTGGTACATAAGGGCAGAGATTGCAGACTTCGAAAGGCTTTACATTATGGAAATCGACGACGGGATGAAGAATCTGCTTCCCGATACGGAGGAGCAAATCTCTTACGACTCCTCACTTGAGGAGGAGTTTGCAAGAAAGATGAGAATGCTGGGTTACGAGATTGAAAGGGAGCCGGATGTTGTCAGAGCAGGAAGATATGCTTTCATTCCAGATTTCGCCATTAATTTGGGAGATAAAAAGGTTTATGTTGAGATAGCTGGCTTCTGGATGGAAGATTACCTCAGGAAGAAGGTTGAGAAGATTAGAAATTCCTCGATACCGCTGATTTTGATAGCCAGAGATGAATTTGGGGAAGGGAAGGTTGATTTAAAGGATGTAATCCTCTTTAGCAAAAAAATTCCGTATGGAGAGGTTATTAAGGCATTGAAGCGATATAAATCGGAAAAAAGTGTGGAAGGAGATGTTGTGAAGCTTGAAAGCTTTAAGGAGGTTCCTGAAGATTACGTTGTCGCGGGGAAGTATGCTGTCAGGAAGGATGTATTTGAGAAGATAAAGAAGGAGATTGAGGAAGCTAACCCGTCAACTCTCGAAGATGTCAAGGTAATCCTTAAAAAATACGGGCTTGGGGAAAGCTCACTACCTGCATTCGGCTACAGGGTGAGGTGGATAGGTCTTGGGGAAGTTGTCATCGAGAAGATCGATTAATCTATCTTTCTGGGCAAACCCTCTCTTGCACCATACTTTTCAATGCATTTTGCAGCAACGAGATTCCCAAGTTTCCCGCATTCTTCGATGTCCTTTCCCTTCAGGTATCCGTAAAGGAATCCCGCGTTGAATGCATCCCCTGCACCCGTGGTATCTACAACTTTGGTGCTGAGCGGTTTTATGGAAAATTCCTTGTCACCACCCTTTATCCAGCACCCTTCCGATCCGAGCTTTACGACCACTACTTCGATCCCCATTTCGACGCATCGCTCAGCAGCAGCCCTGTAATCTTCTGAAAAGAGTAACTCGATTTCCTGTCTGTTGGGGAGAAAGATCGTTGTGTTTTTCAATATCTTTTCAATGTCTCCAAACCCTCTCTCCGCATAGGGCATTCCGGGGTCGAAGCTTACAACTTCAAATTCTTCCACTATCCTTTTCTGCGAGTTAAGCGAATCCAATCCGTTTTTGCATATGAAAGATGTGAGGTGGATCAGCCGGTACTTTTTGGCAGAATCAACATCTATTTCACTGTAAGAAATGGTGTCATTAACTCCCGGATCCACTAAGATCGCTCTGTTTCCCCTCTCATCAACAAAAATCATCGCCGTTCCACTTCTCCCCTCTGCTTTGATGACAAAGTCAGTGCTAACACCCTCTCTTTTAAGGTCTTCGAGGAGAATTCTGCCCTCTTCGTCGCTGCCAACCTTACCGATGTATGCGGTGTTTATACCTAGCCTTGACAGCCCCACGATGGTGTTGGCCGCACTTCCCCCAGGGAAAAGCTTTAAGTCGATTACAAAGCCCTCTTCATCCTCCTTGGGAATCTTGTCAACAGTGTAAATTTTATCAAGATTCAAAGCACCGAAGCCAATTGCGCTACTCAAGGCTTATCGCCTCTGCTGGGCAGACGTCTACACAGGCCCCACATTCCGTGCAGATTTCCTCGTCAACATGAGCGTAGTCGTTGAGCTCTATTGCTCCGACAGGACATTCATCAACGCAAATTCCACAACCATCGCATAGTGAAACATCAACTACGGCAGGCATGGGGGTAATTCTGCCTGTAAGTATTAAACGCTTCGCATTACTTCAAATTTGCAAGAAAAATTTATTTACTATTTATTTTGTAACTATTTACATGGCTGATAAAGCGAAGTTTGGTATAGAGAAGCTTGATGAGCTGCTTGGAGGAGGTCTTGACAGGTGCACTGAGAATCTTGTCATTGGAAGAAGTGGAATTGGAAAAACCATACTTGCTGCACACTGGGCTGCTGAAGGTGCAAGAAATGGAGAAACAGTAATTTACCTTTCTACGACGATGAACAAGAAGAACTGCGAGGCCTATCTCAAGAAATTTCCCTTTATGGAGGAAGTATACGACAAAATCCACTGGAGATTCATAAGGATTGATCCGAAGTATATACTGCCCCTCACAAGAGAAAAAGTATACGAGGGGTTGAGGGCTACATTTGGGATAGAAGGGGAGGAAATTGACAGAGTGATCTTTGACTCCTGCACAGATCTCGAACTTGCATTGGCTGATCCAGTCCTTTACAGAAGGGCCATCACGATAATGGCAGACCTTTCTTACGACTACGAGGTTACATCTCTGTGGGTTGAGGAAGCTCCAATGCAGGGAGAATGGAGCAGCACGAAGAACATAGTTGACAGCGTCATCTTTCTGAATTTGCTTAGAACTGAAGAAGGATATCAGAGAGCTATAAGAATTCTGAAGAAGTACAGAACAAAAGTTCCACTGGAGTGGATCCCCTACGATATTACGGGAGAGGGTATAGTAATTTTGGATGGTTACTTAGTGAAGAGGGGATATGAGTACGAATACAAACGCGGTTGATTTGGTTAAGGAGGCAATAGACAGAGGAGCAGAGATTATACTGGTGAAAGTTGATGCTAAGAAATACGTTAAGGTAAGCTTGGAGATAGCAAAGTACTTCACAGAAATTGCGGAAGGAATCTTTGTCACCCTCAACCGCCCATACTTCAGTCTGAAAAGGATGCTTTCGAAAGAGGGAGTCGACCTCAGCAAGATGTACTTCATCGATTGCATAACTCTTCAGCTTGGAGGTCAAGTAATTGACGAGGATAGATGCTTCTACCTCCCCTCTCCTGATCCAGTTCAGCTTCAGGTTACGATAGAGAGGGCTATGGATTTGGTAACTTCAGACAACAGGTTCATTTACCTTGATTCTCTATCCACGATCTCTCTCTACAAATCATTCGAGACGCTGATCAAGTTTCTGAGACATCTTACTGGCAAAATGAGGCTCAGGGGTTTTGTCGGGACGATCTTCACCATAGAGAAGGAGATGGATGAGAGCTACTACTCCCAGATTTCACTTATGGTCGATGAGGTGATTGAAATTGACTGAGATTTTCCCAACTGGCATGGATTTTCTTGACAAGCAGTTAGGTGGCTTTCCCCCAGGCTTGGTTATACTTTACGAAAACGCAGGAGCTGGTGGAAGGGAATTTGCAATAACGTCGATGTTCAACAATGCGGATAAGTTCAAAATTCGATATTTATCCATCTCAAAGCCTGTGGATGTTGTCAAGAGAGAACTCGAAACCGCTATTCCGGAAAGAGGTGATGTACCTGATATAGAGGTTGTAAGTCTTGCAGATTTTTACTTTAAAGATACTCTTGTCCCACTCAAATGGGTTTCGGGCAAAGGTGCTGGAATTGAGCTTTTGAAGGGCGAGAAGAGCCTGTTCACAAAGCTTGTGGAGTTCTTTGATGGTCTTGAGAACAACACCTACGTATTCCTTGACTCCCTCACAGATTTGGCAAGAGCAGCTGTGAACAAGCTCGGGTGGGAGAACTTTGTTGACCTGCTGAAGGGTATAAGGGTTTACTGCGTAAGAAACAACATTCTGCTTGAAGCCCTCCTTACTTCTCAGATTTTTGAAAAAGGAAAGGAAGAGGAGATGCTTGATCAGGCTGACGGAATTGTTGTTTTCGAGTGGTCGGTTGAGAGAGAGATAATAATGCGCTCGATGTATTTCAGGAAGTTCTTGGGTTTGTTGCCAAAAATTGAAAAGGAAAAAATAATCAAATACTCGGTCAAAATCGATCCAGTGGTGGGCTTCACGATTTCAAGGGTCATGAGGTTTATGTGAGGTGATCGAATGCTAAGAACTGGTGTTGAGGGGTTAGATGCGATTCTGGGCGGGGGAATCCCTGAAGGACACATCGTTGCTGTGGTGGGCATGTACGGTACCGGTAAAACTACGCTGGGTTTGCATTTTATCTACGAGGGTTTGAAGAATGGAGAGCCCTGCATGATTCTCAGTTTTGACGAGGATGAAGAAAGCATTATCGCGAATGCCAAAAGTTTTGGGATGGATTTAGAAGCCTTTGGGGATAAGTTGCATGTTGTGAGACTTGAAGCTTCAGAAGTAAAAAAAAGTCTCGAAAAGCTGGAGAGCGACCTGCCTGAAATCATTAAAAGTTTAGGGGTTAAAAGGATGCTGATCGACTCGATAAGCGTTCTTGAAACGCTTTTCGATGACGCTGGGAGGTACAGCATGCTCACAATGTTCAGAAAAATGCTGAAGGAAAATGGTATTACGGCAATGATTACCAGCGAGGCGGACAAGTATCAGCCAAACACATCAAAGTACGGCATTCTGGAGTACATCTGCGATGGTATGATCAGTTTGAAGATTGTAAGGAAAAGTGAGCTGGATGAGCCCACCTTGGGGCTTGAAGTTGTGAAGATGAGGAGAGTCAAGCACGCAAGAAAGCCCAAACCATACATTATCACCGAGTCGGGAATAGTTGTTTACGAAGAAGCGGAGATTTTTTAATCGCAAGCATCTTTATCTGTTAGGTAAAATTGAATTTTAAGCGGGGGTTGCCGAGCCAGGAAAAGGCGCAGGGCTTAAGACCCTGTCCCGAAGGGGTCCGCGGGTTCGAATCCCGCCCCCCGCATGAATAAAAACGTTCGGTGCACGGGGACAAATTTACAGGGTTTAAATAGCAACAGTGACGACATTAAGATCGTGAAGCGAGTCGATATGGACACCTGGAGGTCCATAGACTACGAGAAAAAGCTGAGGCGAGAACTCGCAGCTCTTGAGAAGAGCCAGATATCCGACAAGAACAAAAAGCTGATTTTGAGGTACAAGAACTGGAGGTTGGCCAATAGCGTGAGTGTTGCGAGGGTTGTGAGGGAGCTCGTCTCCCTCAGGGTTTTGTGTGAGAGGTTTGACGTGGAGCTGGACAGGATTGATGAGGACAATCTGATCGACATCCTGGCGGCCATTGAGACCTACGGCTGGAAGCTCGCCACGGTTAACGAGTACAAGCTGGCTCTGAAGCAGTTTCTGAAGATGGTCGGTAAGGAGGAGCTTGCGGCTAAGATTAAGAAAAAGGAGCCCAGGGACAACGAGCTTACGAGGGATGATCTGCTTACAGTGGATGAGGTCATGAGGCTCGTCAGCGTGGCGATGAACGAGAGGGATCCGGCGTTGATCATGTGCCACCTCGACCTGGCATGCAGGCCAGAGGAGATCCTCACGTTAACGGTTGGAGACTTCGTGAGAGATGCGTGGGGCATAAAGGTCGAGATGAGGAGAAGCAAGACCTTCCGCCGGTCGCCGCACCTCAGCTCCTCGCTGCCTTACGTGTCGAGGTGGTTGAGCGTCCACCCGCTCAGGGATGATCCCGACGCCCCGATGTGGATAGACCTCAACAAGCTGAGAGCGGGGATCGCCGCACCAATAGACCACGATGCTTACAGGAGGTTGGTTGCGAGGCTGTTCAAGAGGGCGGGGATAAAGAAGAAGAACTTCACGCCCTACAACTTCAGGCACACCGGCATAACTCTCTGGGCGGTGCTGCTGACGGAGCAGCAACTGAGTAAGCACGTCCCAGGGTCCAAACACCTGAGGAGGTACGCCAAGCTTGTGGATGCTGATGCGGACAGGAAGATCCTCAAGGAGCTCGGCCTCATCAACGGAGATGAGATGGAGCCTGATGTGAAGCGCCTACAGCCGGTAAAGTGCGGCATCTGCGGGGAGTTCAACGAGCCTTTCAGGCAGAGGTGCTGGAAGTGCAAAGCATCGCTCGATCCAGCAAGGCTCGTGCAGGAGTTCGGCGGAGAAGAGATAATCGAGGCGGTGATGGACGACAGCTTAGAGAGGCTGATAGAGGAGAAGGTATCTCAACGTCCTCCTCATCGAGTTCGAGGAACGTGTGCTGTCTGAGGTTGGTCAGGACATCATCGACGGTCAAGCAGTGCCAGCTCCAGATTATCCTCCAGCCGCCGTTCCAGCGGCGCTTCAGAAAGTCCACCCTGCAGCCCTGCTTGCGTTTGTAGCGGCGGATGCGAAGGAATTCGAGGCCGTTCCATGTTCTGCCTAAATTCAAAACCAACTCGTTCATCTAGCTGTCACCTCTCCACTCTTCTCCCAAAACGGCCTAAGGTCCTGCCCCTGCCCTTCGAGCTCTGTGACTGTGGAGCGAAGGAGAGATTCGATCATGCGCTCTACGCTGCCGTGGCCGAGCAACCTCGCGGCCTGCTGGGAGCTCTCGAACAGCTCCCTGTCCAGATACAGTGTGAAGTGGACAGGGGCAGAAGAGGCTCTTTCAGGGTCGAAAAACTTCAAAACTCATCACCTCTCAAACCTTCTCTAACAAACTTGCGGACAACGACTTTTGACACATTAACCCCCAAAATCTTCGAGTTTCTGGCTGATCTCTTTCAGAGAGTCGCCGACCTCGTAGCGGCTGCCGCATACTGCTTTGCCACCTGGACTACGCTCTCTTTGTTGCCATTCGTGGGCTGGCCGTTTATGGGCTGGTCTGCAACCATGTGCAGCTCATACTTCTCCCTCAGCTCCTCCTCAGAAACGAATTTGCTCAGGTATCAGAAAATCGTGCAGATACTTCTTTACCGTCCTCCTGTCAATGCCATAGTTGTCGTTTATGTAGCGCCTGACTTCAGAATAGAGGGTTTCTGAAGGGTAGTTTTTGAGCAGCCATGTGAGAAGTTGGAAGTGTTTTTTGTTGGGCTTTGAAATCATGTGCTCAAATTCATGTGTGTGTGCTGGGCGAGAGTCTTTAAGGTAAGACTCCAACGCCCTTGTTAATTCATCACCAAGATATTTATTTAGAGTGCCGTATTTGGAAAATACATAGCTCTTAAATGCTTCCCAAGTATCAGAATCTACATATGCATGTATTTTCGTTTTCTGAGGCAAGCTCAACCTCCTGATTTGGTTAAGAATAGTGAAGAATGTCGTTTGGATACTAATTTACATCTGATTTTTGCATCTTGGTAACCTGGTACCACTTGTGGTAACCTGGTAACCGATTACAAAATAAGTATATAATAATATAATGAAGTTTATGTATCTTGGATACCAACTTACATCATTTGAACTTGAAATAAAAATTCTGAGGCCTTTTTCACCAAGTGATAGGGGTCTATATCTTCGTGGTGCACCCACATGTTTTGCGACATGCATGAATTTCATCCACCATAGACGGTTTCCAACACTGATTAGCATACTCACACTTCCCCTAACAAATCCGCCCTGATGAACCCATTGTATTCAATGAGGTTGCTGACATGCTTATTGAGCCGGTCAATCTCCCTCAGGATGCTGATAATCACCGGCCTGTTCCTCTCCTCAATCGTGCTCGAAACATACATATCGAGGGCTTTGGCAATCTCCTTCCCCAGAACGCCATGCAGCTTTCCGTGCTTCTGAAAAACGAAGTACTTGAAATCCTCCCAGACATCTCTGTCTATGTAGAAGCTGACCTTTATTTTTTCAGGCATTGGACACCTCCTCCTCAATTTCACAGTCTCCGTCACCGTCGATTAGAACGGATTTAGCTCCGAGCAGTCCTTTTCTCTTCAGATCGTCTCTGATAAGGTCTCTGATATAGGCGGAAACTGTGTCCCAGCCCTCTATTCGCATTGCCCTCTTTATCGGCTCCTCCCACATTTCTGGCACATCCGAACAACTTTCATGTTCTAACCTCCAAACTTTGTATCTAATTTCATACACATGTATTTAAGTGTTTCGAATCTGTTACTTTGTTTGTATCTAATTACAAACTTCCAACTTTCAACCCAAAACAAATGTATTTTCACTCGAACAGAGAATCCAATGTCAAACTTGGAAAATATACTTGCATCCCTCGGCAAAGCAAAAGGTCTGGTTTTGTTTCACTCACTCAAGGAACCAAAAACATGGATAGAGCTTGAAAGAATTGCAAAAGGCGACAAGAATTCCGTGAGTCGAAGAATTGACGAATTTATTAAACTCGGCCTTGTGAAACCCATACTCCTCGAAGAC
>JAPDIT010000043.1 GCA_029259455.1 Archaeoglobi archaeon | reverse complement strand
CTTTCAAGCAAAGGGCTAAGATTTTCTTCTGCTCGATTACTGTGAATTTCAAGAGGAGAGAGAAAAGGTTTGGAAGTCTAAGGTGGAGAAGGGCTTTAGAGTGCTGGAACAGGTTTTGCAGGATGTTTGTGTTCTACTTTAATGTAGTGAGGAGGTGTTATTAGGACACGCCTTCCCTATGAACAGCAAACAATATATATTTAACCCCTTCATAAGCTCCATGTGCCCTCTTGGTGTCACAGTACTCTCAATCGTTTTTCTTCTTATCGGTTCTTTTGCCTTTGTTACGGGTGTCGTTCTTATTTCCACAAAGGAGGAATCCTACTCAGTTTTCGTTGAGGAATACGGGAAGTATCTGAATCAATCTTTTGGTAACATCACAACCACCAAAGAAAACATAGAAATGACTTACGAAATGGTGTCGTATGTGGCAGCATTGTTCGGATTCGTTTATTTGCTGGCCGGTTTCGGTCTTTTTACACTTAAAGAGTGGGGAAGAATTCTTGCAGTCCTCATAGCGGGGTTTAACGTAGTTTACAGCATATTTCTCTTCTTCGTTCAGCCTCTGGCAGCTTTTGAAATTGCGGTCAACCTGCTTATCATATGGTATCTCATGAAACAGGATGTACGGGAGAAGTTCTCCAGAAAAATTACCATAGAAGAGCGCATTCTCGGCGACCAAAATCCTTAAATAACTCGGAGCTTAACAGTAAATGCCGACGGTCATAGGGCGGGGGAAACACCCGGTCTCATTCCGAACCCGGAAGTTAAGCCCCGCTCCGTTCCGCGTAGTACTGTGCTCCGAGAGGGCACGGGAATCGCGGAAACCGTCGGCTTTTTACTTGGTCATTATTTCCATAGCCTCATCAACTTCCCTTTCGGTAATTATAAGTGGTGGCACCAAGCGAATTCTGTTTTCAGAGGTGTTGTTTACAAGCAATCCGTTTTCCAGACATTTTCTGACGAACTCTGGTGCATTGTTCACGTCAAATCCGATCATCAATCCTACACCCGCAACGTTCTCAAAGTGTTCTCTGAGTCTCTCGGTAAAGTACTCTCCCACTCTGGCTGAGTTCTCAACCAGCTTCTCTTTCTCAATTACATCAACCGTGGCAAGCGCAGCCGTGCAGGCAATAGGATTCCCACCGAACGTTGAACCGTGGTCTCCGGCCTGTATTTTTTCTGCAACATCTTCTTTCAGAGCGCAACAACCTATTGGCACTCCAGAACCCATTGCTTTGGCCATGGTCATCATGTCCGGCTCAAGCCCGTATATCTCCTTTGCGAACCACCTTCCTGTCCTGCCGAACCCTGTCTGGACTTCGTCAACGATAAGCAGGAATTCGTGCTTCTCCCTCAGCTCATCTAAAACCTCTACGAACTCCTTTTTTGCCGGATAAACACCCGCCTCGCCCTGAATCAGCTCGATTATGACCGCTGCAGTCTCGTCATCAACCTTTTTTTCCAGATCTTCAGCATTGTTGAACTTGGCAAACTCAACCGGACTTATCAGCGGTTCGAACGGTTTTCTGAACTTCTCTTTGTGCGTGACGGATAGAGAACCCATTGTTCTGCCATGAAAGTCACCGGTGAACGATATGAATTTTTTCCTTTCAGTAGCTTTTCTCGCAAACTTCAGAGCGGCCTCAACAGCTTCAGTCCCACTGTTGCAGAAGAAGAACTTGTCCATTCCAGTTATTTCATGAAGCTTCTCCGCAAGTTCTATCTGGGGGATTGTGTAGTAGAGATTCGAGACGTGTATTAGCTTTTCAAGCTGCTTTTTCAGCCTCTCAACAAGCTGAGGGTTGCAGTGACCTATGCTCACCGTCGCTATCCCTGCCACCAGATCGAGGTACTTTTTTCCGTTCACATCGTAAACGTAACAGCCCTCACCCCTCTCAATTACCACTTCCTGCCTGGTGTAGGTCTGCAGGATGAACTTCCTCTCCCTCTCCATCCAGTCCATGGAAAAAATTTTGCTTGAGTTATTAAGTTCATTGCTCCGCCCTTATCATCAGCTCTCTGTACTTTGAAATGAGAAACTCCGGCTCTCTGAGAACTGAGACGTTGTACACAGCCACGGCACCAAGCAAGTCTCCCTTCTCAATTCTACCGCCTTTTGGAGACATAACTACCGCATGCGTCACCACTCTGTCCTCTTCCACCATTTTTGGTGGTGAGAAGGCTGCGAGGTCAATAATGCTGCCGTAAGCGTGGTTGAACGACGTTAACGGCTGGGTTATCGTCCCCGACGGGAATTCAAGGTCTCTGATTTTTATCACTTCTAACTCTCCTTCCCCAAGCTCAACGCTCTCCTCGGCAATCACAGGCTCGAACCTCCCTATGCTGCTCCTCTTGAAGCTGAAGGGGGTGACCATTATCCTTTTCCTCTTCACCTTTTCATCCTTCCAGTAAACATGGTTGGCCTCGACTCTTCCTGTCAGATGCTGAAATATTCTTATCGACCTCTCTCCGGAGGAAATGTAGTAAACGTTCAGGATTCCTAACAGATCTCCCCTCTCGATTTTGCCGTCAAACGCTGGAGCGAACACGGCATGCGTTATCAACTTCCTCTCCTCGACAGCTCTTGGCCTCCCCATGTGGGCTATGTCAATCACCGTGCCCATCGCGTGAGTCATAATGGCCATTGGAACAGGAATTGTGTTCTCAGGCAGCTCCAGATTCTCGATTCTCACCCTTGTGACTTCTCCTTTTCTCACCTCCACGTCTTCTCTCGCTATCAGCGGATACCACTCGCCTACATGCCACCTGCGGTACCAGTACTCCTTCAGTTTTCTTCTCTCCCTTACAACCTCCTCGTCCTTCTTAAAAACGAGGTTTGCCTCCTGCTCCTTGAGTGGGACTGCAACTTCAGGAGCCGTTATAACCCCCACATTCTCCGCAGGAACAACATTCATCGGGTACACTTTGACAACACCAAGCAGATCGTCAATCTCAACTGTGCCATCCTCAACAGGCAAGAAAACCACCGATGAAATGTTCTTCTGTTCCTCAACTCTGAAAAATCTCTCTCCGTAAACATCAACAACTGTCCCCAGCGCGTGCCTTTGAATCGAGAGCGGAGAGACGGCGGTTTTTGAAGGTAGTTCAATCTTTCTGACCTTTATTATAACTGGTCTTCCCTTCTTGACTTCAACTTCCTGCTTGGACACAAGCAGCTTCCAGTAAGCGGTGCTTGCAGTTTTGAAGTATGCAGATGATATCTCGGCAAACCTCTCCTCAGGCCTAAAATCTCCATCAAACTTCCAGTAAACAGTCCTGAGTTTCATAATAATTAATTAACTCAAACCTTAAAATTTTTTGCGGTGGCTTGAAGGCTGTGTGTAGGATGATTCGAAAAGCCATGTGGAAAAAGTAATTTGCAGGAAACGCATCATCATCACATCATGCAAATTTCAAGAGGGTCAACGGACTACAGAATCTACAGGACTTTGTCTGAAAAGCCAGCATCTGGAGAAGAGCTTGGAAGGGAGCTTGGGATTACAAGGACTGCTGTTTGGAAGGCCGTGCAGAAGTTAAAGGAGAACGGCATCCAAATTGAATCTGATGCGAGCGGGTACAGAATAATCGGGGAAAAAGAGCTAAACCCCTACATGGTTGCAAGGATAGCCTTCGAAAATGGCTTTGATGAGATTCATTTTTATGACGTGACTGATTCCACGAACACAAGAGCGAGGGAGTATGGCAAACCGAGTGTTCTATTCTTCGCCAACAGGCAGACAGCGGGCAGAGGGAGGTATGGGAGAAGGTGGTTGAGCGATGAAGGTGGGTTGTACTTCTCCATAACACTTTCACCACCACTCGATTACTCCGATTTACCCAAGCTTACACTCATTGCAGGATTGAGCGTTGCAGAATCAGTTCCCGAAACGGAGATAAAGTGGCCAAATGATGTTTTAATTCATGGCAGAAAGGTGTGCGGAATTCTTTCCGAACTTCATGGCGAGGTTGAAAGGCCGCTGTTAATAATAGGAATCGGTATTAATGTGGAAAATCCCGCTCCAGAAAACGGGATTTCTGTATCTGAGCTGTTCGATATGTCCAGAAAGGAAGTTTTTGAGCTAGTCCTTAGAAACTTCTCGAAGAACTACCAAAAGCTTCTGAGCGGTTCGTGGGATGAACTCAGGAGGGAAATTGAAAAGCGGTGTTCCACAATCGGCAAGAAGGTGAGGGTAATTATGCCCTCTGGTGTAATCGAGGGGGTTGCGGAATCCATAGCTGAAGACGGCTCTCTCGTCGTTGATGGTAGAAAAATCCACGTGGGAGACTGCATACATCTCAGATGAAAAATTTTTAAATGTATCTTTCCCAATATATAACATGGAGGAATTTCTACACCGGGAGTTTTTTGATTGGGTTGAGAAGGTGGCTGATTACATCAGAAACTACGGTGGTGAGGGAGTTACCGTTGTCCACCACAACGATGCTGACGGACTTTGCTCTGCTGCACTCCTGAAAAAGCTCTGCGAGTACTGCGGCTTTGAAGCTGAGCTGATCTGCGTTGAGAAAGTATATCCCGCGATTGTTGAAAAGATACACTCTTCGAAAGATGGAATGATAATCTACACAGACCTTGGAGGGCTTGCAGCGGACATGATAGACAAAATCAACGCCGGAAGGAGCATGGTTCTTATAATCGACCACCACCCTGCCAAGGATATAGACAGCGATTACGTTCACGTCCTCGATCCAGAGCTGGCAGGAATTTCGGGAGACATCTTCGTTTCAGCATCAAGTCTGAACTACATATTTTTCAGAGTGATTGCAGGAGAGGAGGCGTTAAAGTATGCCTACATCGCTGTTTTGGGGAGCGTTGGAGACTACCACGACAGAAGCGGAGGTGTGCTTGGATTTGACAGATTTGCCCTTGAAGAAGCAATCGATGCCGGGCAGGTGAGGGTGAGATTTGAGGGGGCGAGGGAGAGATACTTCATCACGAAATTCGGAGAATATGCAGACGTTATTGCCCCACGCCTCACCACACTGGGGGCTGCGGGCTATCAGGAGAAGGTATACAGACTTGGAATCAAAGCATGTTTCGAGGGGTTTGATGAAGAAACTTTGGAAAAGGTGGAGCAGCTTGAGAAACTTAAGGAAGAGAAGTTTCAGCAGATGGTAGAGAGACTGAAGAATGGGGAGCTGAGAATTGGTGAGTACACGCAGTGGTTCCATGTCAGGGACTTCTTCTATCCGATGGGTGTAAAAATGGTTGGAGAATTCTGCCAGCTCATAAAAGACATGACCTTTTTGAAAGATAACCTCTACCTCATAGGTTTTCAGAACCAGCCAAAGTTCATCCCAGACCTTGGTGAGATTAACTGGGATGCTGTGAAAGTCAGTGCAAGAGCTCCGACTCCGCTTGAAAGGCTCATTCTGAGAGGGAAGATGCCCGGTTTCGACTACTTAATACCCAAAGCCAGCGAGGCTGTGGGGGGTTTTGCTGACGCAACCCACAGAGTCGCTGCTGCCACCATCATAGACAAGGGTAAGGAGGAGGAGTTCATTGAAGCTCTCGAAAAAGAGGTGGGGGGGTGTGAAGCGTCTCGTTGTTGAGGATATAGAGAAGTGCGTTGGATGCGGGTTGTGCATGTTTGCATGCTCAAGAAGGTCAGCAAAAAATCCTGAAATTGGCAACAGCAGTTCTGCTATTCTTCCCGTAAGTTTAAGCGGCTTTGAGAGAGGAGCTACAGTCATATTCTGCAGGGCATGTGAAGAGCCGCCATGTGCGCAGGTTTGCCCAAGTGGGGCATTAAAACCGAAGAAAGGCGGTGGAGTTGTTTATGTGGAAAACCTCTGCCTCGGATGCCACTACTGCGTTGAAGCCTGCACCCTCAATGCAATCTTTGTCAGAGAGGATGGAAAGATAGCGGTCTGCATACACTGCGGCTACTGTGCCGACTACTGCCCGCATGGAGTGATAGCTTACAAGGAGGTGGAGGCATGAGAGATGCGGTTTTAATCATAGACCTCGACAACTACACCTACGAGGTAGAGCATCGCCCAGAGCTTTTCGAGAAATGGCTCGGTGGCACGGGTGTGGCCGTGCAGTTGATGAGGGAGCACATGAACCCGAAGGCAGACCCACTCTCCCCTGAAAACGTTATAGTCTTCGCTACCGGTCCTCTAACGCCCGCATATCCACTGGCATCGAAAACTGTTGCGATGTTTAAAAGCCCACTTACCGGCAATCTGGGAGAGAGCCATGCTGGAGGGAGAACTGCGGTCTCAATAGCCGCTGCTGGCTATGGGGCAATAGTGATAAAGGGAGCCAGCAAAAAGCCGGTTTACCTCGTTGTCGAGAACGATAAGGTCTACTTCAGAGACGGCAGAGTTCTGTGGGGGATTCCAGACTCGCTGATTGTTGGTAGAATCATCGCTGAAAATGAGCCGGGCAGGGGAACGAGGACAATGATGAGGATTGGAGGAGCCGGAGAGAAGCTTGTCAGATACTCCTGCGTGACAACTGAAACCTACAGACATTTCGGAAGGCTTGGGCTTGGGGCGGTTTTCGGCAGCAAGAAGCTCAAGGCTCTGATTGTTAGGGGAAGGAAAAAGTATCTGCCGACCGATGCCAAAAAATACAGGGAGGTTTACGATGAGATATACAAGATAGCCATTGAGTCTGATGCGATGAAGAAGTACCACCTTCTGGGCACAGCAGCTAACGTGATACCCCTTAACGAGTTAAAAGCCCTTCCCACAAGAAACCTTAAAGCTGCAAGGTTTGAGAGGGCAGAGGATATAAGCGGAGAAGCTCTTGCAGAGTACAACCTCGGAAGGAGAATAGCCTGCAGCCACTGTCCTGTAGCTTGCATACATCTCGCAGCCCTGAGACTCCCTTACGAAAACGAGCCTTACTTCTTCAGAACGATAATGATTTCCTACGACTATGAGCTGATTTACTCTCTCGGTTCAATGTTAGGAATCGGAAACAGGGACGATTTGCTCAGGCTCATTCACAGAGTTGAGACCTACGGATTGGATGCGATGAGCACAGGAGTCTGCCTTGCATGGGCGACTGAGGCGCTTGAGAGGGGAATTGTAGGCGAGAAGGACACACTCGTGAAGCTGGCTTTTGGGGATGTTGAAGGCTACTTGAAGGCGATAGATTTCATTTACGAGCAGCCAACCGAGTTCTACAAACACCTCGCAATGGGTGTCAGCCATGCAGCAGAAGTTTACGGTGGAAAGGAGTTTGCCTTGGCTTTTGGCGGCAACGAAATGCCCGGCTACCACACAGGATATGCAGCAGTTCTCAATTATCTGATCGGAATGAGGCACTCACATCTGGACTCAGCTGGCTACAGCCTCGACCAGAAGGCAAAGGAATTGTCGCCTGAGGAAACCATTGACAGGCTGATTGAGGAGGAAAGCTGGAGGCAGACTCTCTCCAGCCTTGTCGTGTGCTTCTTCGCAAGGGGAATTTACACACCGGAGGTCATATCTAAGGCCTTGGAACCCCTCAGCCACTCCATCTCACCTGATGAGCTAAAAAAACTGGGCAATGAGATTTACAGGGAAAAAGCAAGGCTGAAGGTGGATTTGGGGTTCAATTTGGATGAGCTTTCAATTCCGAAGAGGATATTCGAAACGCCATCACTCCACGGAAAGCTCAGCGAGGATTTCGTGAGGAAAGCACTCGATTACTACAGAAAGAAATTGAGAGAAATGCTTTAAATTTCCACACACTTTCCTTTCTCCTCCAGCAAGCCCAGATATTCAACTCTAAGAATTCTGTGCTTCTCCTCTGCCTGCGTCCATTTGTCGTAGAGATACATGCTGAATGTTGAAGTGGCAATGAGCAGGGTTAGGGCAATTGCCAAGCTTTTCTGCATGAGGTTGAGTAAGGTAATGGTCAAAAAAATTATCGAGTTTTTCTTGGTTTTTAATTTTTATAAGACCTTGAAAGAAAAAAGACGCCCGGGCCGGGATTTGAACCCGAGTCGCGGGCTTTCTGCAAGGTTACCTTCTCTTCCTTTCTCAAACCCTGCGACAGGCCCGCATGATAGGCCGGACTACACCACCCGGGCTTATAGCTTTTTTAGCTCGACTCTTTGTGCTTTTAAGGGTTTTGGTTGCAACTGTGTTGTAGACTCGTTCGAGTTTTTGGCCAAAGCACTCAAAAACATTTTTAAACATTAAATTTCATGAAAAATTATGGAGCTTCAGTACAGAATAGGGTTTCCCAGTTTATACTACCCAAAATCTCTTTGGCGGACAGAATTGACCGTGCAGCAGAAAAGTGGGGTGAAAAGACAGCAATAATTTCTGCAGAACCGAGATTTCCATCGGAGTTTCCTGAGAAAATGAACTTTGTTGAGATTGCTGAAACGACAAAAAGGCTCGCATCGGGCTTTGCTAGAAGGGTGTGAAGAAGGGGGAGCATGTGGCGGTATGCATTCCAAACTCCATCGATTATGTGATTTCCGTGTACGCTCTCTGGAGGGTGGCAGCAACTCCTGTGCCATAAATCCGATGTACAAACCCCTCGAGCTTGAACATTTGCTGAACGACAGTGAGGCGACAACACTGATCGTTCATAAAATGCTGTACGACAACTTCAAGTAGGTTCTGGACAAAACAAAGGTTGAGAAGGTTTTTGTCGTTGCTGGAGAGGAGAACAGCCTTTCAGAGGTTATGGACGCTGGCAGTGAGGAGTTCGAGAATGTGAAGGTGAATCCGGAAGATGATGTGGCTCTTCTGCCGTACACTGGAGGAACTACAGGAATACCAAAGGGCGTGATGCTCACACACTTCAATCTGGTAGCAAATGCTCTGCAGCTTTGCTGTAGCCAGTGGTTTGTCACACATAGATACTATTGTCGGCTGCATGCCGATGTTCCACTCTGCAGAATTCGGGTTGGTGAACCTGATGGTGACAGTCGGAAATGAGTACGTTGTGATGGGCATGTTCAACCCGGGAACTTCTGGCTGAGAACATTGAAAGGTATAAGGGTACTTTCTCTTGGCAGTTCCACCAGCCCTAAACATGCTTCTGAACACCATTGAAAACAGCAGCAGAAACTACGACTGGTGGCATCTCAAGGCATTTGCCACAGGTGCTTGGCCGGTAGCTCCAGCATTGGTGGAGAGGCTGCTGAGAGTTGTTGCGGAGAAGTGCAACAATCCAAGGCTGAAGTACAATCAGGTGTGGGGGAATGACTGAAGCAAGTCCGATGGTCACAACCAACCCCGCTTTAAGGCTGGATAAGAGTACGACACAGGGCATTCCGCTGTCAGACATAGAGCTCAAGATAGTTTCACTCGAAGATGGGAGAGAGCTGGGAATTGTGAGAGCGGAGAGATAGTGATAAAGGGGCCTAATGTTTTCAAGGGCTACTGGAAGAGGGAGAAAGAGAATCGGGAATGCTGGTGGTATGATGAGAAGGGAAAGAAGTTTTTCAGAACCGGAGACATAGGTTACATTGACGAGGAGGCCTTTCTGCACTTCCAGGACAGGGTCAAGGAAGTTATCAAGTATAAAGGGTACACGATAGCCCCCCTTCGAGCTGGAAGCGCTGCTGATGAAACATGAGGCTTAATGGATGTTGCAGTAATTGGCAAACCGGATAAGGAGGCTGGAGAGATTCCGAAAGCCTACATAGTTCTCAAGCCGGAATACAGGGGGCAAAATTACAGAAGAGGAGATAATAGAGTGGGTGAGGGAGAGGATATCGGGCTACAAGAGAGTGAGAGAAGTGGAGTTCGTCGAAGAACTGCCGAGAACGCCAGCAGGAAAACTTCTCAGAAGGTTGTTAAGAGAGAAAGAGCTGGAGAAGTCTAAAACTTGAGGGGCACAGCAAAGTGAGAGATAGCATGCTGAATTGTAAGTGCTATGATTTCAAAATTAAAGTAAACGAGAGCCAGAGAATAGTTTTATTAAGCTTCGATAAAGGTAAGTCCCAATTAAAATTATAAAATTATAAAGTATAGTGATACAAGTTTATTATTAATCTACAAGTTTATTATTAATCTAGTGAACTATGTAGTGCTGTAGTGGATAAGGATAATGTGCGAACATCAGTAGTATAAGACTAATGAGAAAATATATTACCCTACTATTATACTTACCTTAATTCATTGGTGGATAATTGTATTGGAGAGTACTTAAATTTAACGATTTTTTGTAGTATGGATTCTTTCATCGCTTAAACTTGCCCCTCCCTGTTGAGTGTAAGGAGTGCAGAAAGAGGATTGATCGAGTTTCAATGTAAAGCTGACGAATATGTCTACACTAGCTCTGAGGAGGAGCTGAAGAGAATACCGGATCAGGAGATCAACATCATCAAAAAATTTGGTCGTGTTCCATCATAGGTGTAAATTCACCTCCCACCTTATATCCCTATCCAGCTTAATAACTTCACCGATAAACGATTCATAGCTTGTCCTCTCAAACCTCATCTTCATAAGCAGATTGCCAA
>JAPDIT010000028.1 GCA_029259455.1 Archaeoglobi archaeon | reverse complement strand
TGTTTATGCTGATGGAGTCGAAGATTGTTAGGATGAGTTCTATATCGTAGTTTCTCGTATCCCACCTTTTGAGCATGTTGTTTGGTTTGGAATCGTTTTAAATAAGTTTTGATGTTGAATTATATTAGTGTAGTATTGAGGTTACAGGATGTTAAACACACTCGACCAGATAGAAAAACTAAAAAATAACTTCTGCTAACAAATCTTAAGGTGGTGGGTATTAGCTGGCAAATCGTTTTTGCAATTGTGGGAGTGATAGTAGGATTTGTTGTAACTGAAAAGATTCTGGATAGGAAAGGGTATCGGAGTAAGGAGATTTTGAGGCGTATGGAGATTGAAGAACTTTGCGGTTATCTAAAAGAGAGACATCTCGTCAACGTTGCGGCAATTGTTGGGGACAAGAAAATTGCTGAAGGAGTTGACGACTATGAGCTTGATGAAATCAGAACTCTGATGGGAAGTATGAGGGCTGATGAAATCCTGCTTGTTTCGGGAAGTGACTACAAATATGCTATGAAAGGGAATGGTGTATTCATCTTCGTTAAGGGAAAATTTGTCTCTCTTGAAGACTTCTCAAAAGTTTGGAAGCTGATTAAAAGCAGCCTTGCGGGGGTGGAAGGTTGATTTTACTGCTTCTGGCCGTAATCTCTGCTACAACAGCATTTCAGGGTGATATTGTCAACATCACACTAAATGAGCCGGCTGTTGTAACTCTTGATGACTGCATGTACTTTGTTGAAACTCTTGAGAACTCTTCTCATCTTTCTGCAGGAACTCATTCGATAAAGGTTACCCACTCCTGCTTGGGATTGTACCAGATCAAAGTAAAAACGAACAGTTCAAAGTACTTAATTCCATTGAGGGTTGAGAGAGATCCCGATCCAGAAGGAAGCATTGTGGAGCTGGAAGAGAAGGTGCTGCAGCTAAGCAGGCAGGTTGCTAACCTGAAAAGTGAGGCTAGCTACTACAAAAAACTTTTTGAAATTGTGAACAACATGAATGTTGAACTCTACGACAGGATTCAGAGTTATGCCGAGGAAAACGAAATGCTGAGGAAGGAGCTGGAGAAGTACAAAACGATGACATCCAACTGTACCAAAGTCGTTAAACAGCTTGAAGGGAAAATCGAGTACCTTAACAACACTCTTACCCGACTTGAAGCTAACAACAGTGAGCTACTCCAGCAGGTGGAGGATTTAACGTCCAAACTGTCAACAACTAAGGCAAACCTCGACATCTTTCAAACACTGTTTTTCGTAACGCTGTCCTTTTTAGTCGGATCAGCCTTTGCACTGCTGAGGAGGTGAACATGGAGATATTTGTCCTTGGCTGTGCTGGGAGTGGGAAAAGCACTTTCGTGAAAAATTTCTCAGAATATTTGAGAGAAAAAGGCTACAGGGTTGACTGCGTGAACCTCGACCCTGCCAGCGAGCCAATTTACAAGGCATCAAAGGACATAAGGGAGTTCGTCAAAACAGAACACGTTATGGAGGAGTACGGGTTGGGAATTAATGGTGCACTCATCAAATCTGTAGAGATTGCTGCAAATTACGCGGATAAGCTGAAATGCGGTGGTGAATTTGTTTTGTACGACACTCCAGGTCAGTTAGAGCTCTTCATTTACAGTCTGGCGGGAAGAAGGTTTGTTGAAGAGCTTTCTTCGACATTCTCTTTGTCTATTTTTCTTGTGGACTCAACACTCATTACCGATCCTGAGAGCTTTCTTTCAGCAGTTATGCAGAATGCTGTGGCTTCTTTGAGGCTAAATATCCCCTCTCTGACTGTATTTACAAAGTCTGACGTTTCTGAGGTTAACGTTAATGTACTGCTCAATGAGCTGAAGAAAAGGGAAGGTGTGCTGGCAGAGCTGATGGAAAAGCTTGTGGACTTCATTGAGTTAACAACTATCCCATACAGACCGATAAAGATTTCAAATCTTAAAAAAACGGGTTATGATGATCTTTTTTCAGCAGTTAACGAGCTCTTCTGTTCCTGCGGGGATATAAGCTGACTAGCTACTCTTCAGGAATTTCTATCTTCCCTTCCTCGATCTCTCTGGTAACCTCTTTCGGACTCTTGCCCTCAACAGTAACACCCATGGAGTTGCAGGTTCCAAGAACCTCCTTAACCACTTCTCTCAGAGTGTATGAGAGTGACTGCTGCTTTTTCGTTCTCGCAATCTCTATTACCTGCTCCATTGTCAGATCTCCCACAATCTCTCTTGTCGGTTGCGAGGAACCCTTCTCAATTCCAAGCGCTCTCTTCACAAGAGCTGAGACCGGTGGAACTCCTACTTCGATTTCAAAGCTTCTGTCATCCTTGACGATTATCTTGACTGGTACGCTTAGACCCTCAAAATCCTTCGTAGCCTCATTTATTTTGTCAACCACCTGCTTTACGTTCAGCCCAAGAGGACCAATAGCCGGACCTAGGGGTGGACCCGGAGAAGCTTGACCTCCCGGAACCAGTACTTCAACCACCTGTACCATATTCACACCTCCTCCCTTTTGTCTATAACCCTAACGTGATCAGCCTTTACTGTCACAGGGATGGGCACCACAGCCTCAAGAAGCTCGACCGTTATTTCATTCTTTGCCTCATCCACCCTTTTGACAATCGCCATTTCACCCTTAAACGGTCCCGATACTATCTCAACCTTGTCCCCCTCTCTGATCTGCTCCGCAGCCTTCTTCGGAGTCAAGAAGTGTTCAATTTCGTTGAACTTTATCTCTCCTTTAACAACACCCTTCACGTGCGGCAATCCCCTTATCGCCTTCAAGAGGTCATCAGATGTTTCAGCCTCAACGATAATGTACCCCTTGAGCTCCTTGGGAGCGAGGATGGAGTAGACGTTGAGCTTGTGCTTTCTGGCAGCCATGTCCATCAGATTTGCCACAACCCTTTCCTGATTGGCTGTGGTTTTAACAGCAAAGAACTTGCTCATCTCAAAGCACCCGGCAGTATCTCCATAAGAATATAGATGGCAAATCCGATAAAGCCAACTACAAACATTACAGCGAGGGCAACCTTTGTTGTCATCGAGAACTCTTCCCAGTCAGGCTTCCTCGCCATCTTCAGGACATTATAGTATTCCCTGAGCTTCGACTGTACCTCGCTGAGCTGCATGCAGTTAATGTCCGCAACCTGTTTTTAAACCTTTATCTTACAAAGTCAATCCCGTATTTTCTCGTGATTGGATATCCTTTCCTCCCCAGAATTTGGGGACTCTTAACTCCTGTTACGATAATCAGCGTCCTCATGGTGTTCTCAAGTTCTGGATCAATCATTGCTCCCCAGATAATCCTTGCATCAGGATCAACCTTGCTGTAGATCTCCTCGATTACGCTTTCTGCCTCCTCAATTGTCATGTCTGGACCGCCAGTAACGTTGACAAGTGCCGCTTTCGCTCCTGACACATCAACGTCCAGAAGCGGGCTCTTCAAAGCCTTTCTGACGGACTCTGCTGCCTTGTCCTCTCCACTCGCCTCTCCAAGACCAATCATCGCAACTCCACCCTTCTCCATTACAGTTCTGACATCAGCAAAGTCGAGGTTGATCAGGGCCGGCTTCGTGATCAATTCCGTTATTCCTTTCACAGCTCTCATCAGTATCTCATCTGCAACCTTAAATGCAAGCTGCATCGGGTAGTTAGGCACAACTTCAAGCAGCCTGTCATTTGGAATAACAATAACTGTGTCCGCAACCTCTCTCAGCCTTTCAAGTCCTGCTTCAGCGTTTGCTCTTCTTACAGCTCCTTCAGCGGAGAACGGGAAGGTTACAACCGCAATCGTTAGTGCTCCAGCTTCCTGGGCAGCTTCGGCAACAACTGGAGCAGCTCCAGTTCCCGTTCCGCCACCAAGGCCGCAGGTCACAAAAACCATGTCGGAACCTTCTACGAACTTTTTGATCTCATCCTCGCTCTCTCTCGCTGCCTCCTCACCAACTTGCGGCAAACTTCCTGCACCCAATCCTCTCGTCCTTCTCTTCCCTATCAAGATTCTCCTGTTAGCTTTGGTGTAGTAAAGGTGCTGAACGTCAGTGTTGAGGGCTATAAGCTCAGCCCCCTCGATTCCCTCCTCGTACATTCTCGTTATTGTGTTACAACCGGCTCCACCAACGCCAATGACCTTGATTATAGTCTTTAGCTCATGCAGTACCTGCAGTATTTCATCTTCCACGTCCTCAAACCCCTTACCTTCAATCTTCTCTCTCTTCTCCCTCTCAGCCCTTGCAAGAGCCTCCTCAACAATGGATTTCATGAACATCCCCCATTACTTTTTCAATTATCCATGCAAGATAGTATATAAATCCTTTGTTTCGATTTGGCTTTTTGTTGCTTTAGGTGGAAGGTGGAAGGAAGAAATTTTTATAATTTTACGATGTTGTAGAGAAATGGAAAAGGTCGCGGAGGGAATTTACAGAATAGAAGTCCCCCTTAAAGGAAACCCTCTGAAGTACACCAATTCATACGTTTTGTGGATGATCGTGAAGCTCTGGTTATCGACACGGGGTTTAACAGGGACTCGTGTTATAAAACCATAAAGGGTGCATCAGATGAGTTGAAGGTAAAAGACTTGAGAGTTTTCTGTACACACCTGCATGCTGACCACATGGGATTCGCTGCTAAATTGGCTAGCGAGGTTTTGATGGGGAAAACTGAAGTGAAAATCGTCCAGGACATGATGACGACTGAGGGTTACTGGGAAGAAATGGTGAATTTTTACATCAGAAACGGGTTTCCTGCAGAAGAGGCAAGAAAAATGCTCTTTCTTCATCCAGGAAGAAGCTTCTATATAAAGGAAGATGTCGAGTTCGTTGCTGCTAGGAAAGATGTGAGGGTGGGGGGTATAAGGCTTAAAGCCATTGAGACTCCTGGCCACTCGCCCGGCCATACCTGCCTTTACGATGAAGCAAGGAGTTGTTCTTCTCCGGTGATCACGTCCTGACAGATATAACTCCGAACATTACCTGGTGGCCGTTCCTTGAGGATTCGCTTTCAAGCTATCTCCAAAGTCTTGAAAAGGTCGAAAATTTGAATGTTAAGCTCGTACTTCCTAGACACAGGCGGAGATGGAGCGATTTGAAGGGCAGAGTTGAGGAGATAAAAAGACACCATTCGAAAAGGTTGCAGGAAGCGCTATTAGCACTGGACAGGCCAAAAACAGCTTGGGAAGTAGCACCGAGCATAACATGGGACTTAGTTTACAACAGTTGGGATGAAGTACACGTCATTCAAAAGTGGTTTGCCGTTGGGGAAACGATTGCTCACCTTGAGCACCTTTACAACAAAGGGCTTGTTGACAAGAAAGAGGAAAGTGGAGTTATAAAGTACTTCAGAGTTTCCTGAGTTCAGCTCTTCCTCTTTCAAAGTCTATGACTGCAAACCTGCCCCACATAACCGGGCCGGGGTTTACAACGAGGCATGGAGAGTTTACAACACCGTGGCTTTCGTGGATGTGGCCGCAAAGAACGGCGTTAAAATCACCCATTCTTTTCCTTATAGCTTCACAGCCAGCATGGATTCCTGAGTAGGTTCTGTCGAGGATGCCCTTTGGAGGGCAGTGGGAAAGGAGAATGTTAAAGTCTCCCAATGTGAAGTTGTCCATTATCCTTAGAATTTCCTCTTCAGTGTACTCAGAGGGTGTGTTGAAAGGTGTAATGCCCGAACCACCCACACCGTGAATTGTGTATCCTTCAAATTCAACGCTTTTACCGTGAATAAACCTCAAGACTCTGTATTTCTCGTCCAGAATTACTTCGTGGTCGCAGTTTCCATGGACAGCGAAGCAGATGTCGGTATAATCAGATAACACTTCGTCAACTGCCTTTGCATCTTTTGGCCGGAAATGGGTAAGGTCGCCGGCGATTAAAACAGCATCGTACTCTGCCAAACTCAAGATTTTTTCAAGGTTATCTGTTGAGGAGTGAATGTCTGATAATAGCAGGAACTTCATATGACGTATATTTCTCCGTTCTTCGGTGCGTATGCCTCGACTCCTATGTTTTCCTCAATCCATTCCGCAAATGCCTCCGTTTCCTCACCATGTATTGCGAAAACGATCTCTGCTCCTCTGTCAACGACTTTCTTGACGTACTCTTTCAGCTGTCTGTCATCTGCATGTGCTGAAAAGTCGTACTGCTCGACACCCATCTTAAGCTTCACGGTCCTCGTTCCTAGGTTGAGCATGCCAGTCTTTAACGCCATGTCTCCATTCGTACCCTCTACCTGATAGCCGGTAAGGAGTATCTTTGACTTCTCGTCGTTGTAAAGCCTTGAAATGTAGAACAACGCAGGCCCACCGTTGAGCATTCCAGCGGTTGTTACGACTGCAGAAGGCTCTTCCAGAACCCTCTCTCTCTGCCTCCATTCAACCGGAATTGCATTTTTAATTGCTCTTTTTAGCTCTTTGGGACTTCTGATGAAATCTGGATGCCTCTGGATAACCTGCGCGACCTCTTTACCCATTCCGTCCACGTATGGTGTTATACCGTACTTTTCGAGGATCATCAAGACCTCCTGAGTCCTGCCAACAGCGAATGCGGGGATAATTGCATGACCTCCCCTGTCCAGAGTGTCAATTACGCTCTCAACGAACTTTCTTTCGAGTTTCTTTCTCTCGGGGTGTTCTGTGCCAAAGTAGGTACTCTCAACAATAAGGATGTCAGTCTCAGGGTAGTCTGTGTTAGCCCCCTCAAGAAGTCTGGTCTCTTCAAGCCTGATGTCTCCAGAGTAGAGGATATTCACATCTCCCCTCAAATGCACGCTGGCACTACCCGGAATGTGTCCGGCATCAAAAAACTCAACCTCGTAATCCCCAACTGCAATCGGATCTTCGTACTCAACCTCTCTGATGTTGCTCTCGAACTGTCTAAGCTCTCTCTTAGTGAAGGGTGGCGGGTACATGATTTTCATCGAGTCTCTCAGAAGTATCATTGAAAGCTCATGAGATGGAGGTGTCAGAATGACATCTGGATCGTAGTACATGAGATTGGGCGCAACTCCAACATGATCCAGATGACCGTGGGAAAGAATAACAGCTTTAGGGGATACACCATTTAGTGGAAATTCAGGGGGATCAGAGGGTTTTACGCCATAATCGATGATGATACCATCTACCATTACTGCTGATCTTCCCACCTCTCTGCATCCTCCAAGGAAGTTAATTGTGGTCATACTTATTGACTTCTCAAGTTTGTAATAAATACATTTCGCATAAATAATTCATTTTTGAGCCTGATAGATTATTCAAGGCGCTTAACCTCGCAGCTTCCCGTGTAGTTTTCTTCGAATATTCCTTTCAGCTTCCCTGAGCAGACAGGACAGCTGGTATTCTCAGGGACGCTGATCATGAAAAAATCCATCTCTGCCAAATCTCCTCTGAGCAGCTTTCCAGACAGCGGTTTTCCACTTCCGGTAATTATCTTTATCACCTCAGCTGCCTGCAGACATCCGAAAGTTCCAGCAGTTGCTCCTACTACAGCCCTTCCACTCTCTTCCGGTGATTTTGGCAGGTAGCACCTGTAGCAGGGCTTACCAAAGAAAGTTGCCACCTCTCCCTCCCAGGCGTACACTGCTGCGTGAACGAAAGGTTTTTTCAGAAGCATGCAGGCGTCGTTCAGAATGTATCTTACCCTGAAGCTGTCAGGACAGCCTGCAATGACGTCGTAGGGTTCCACTATGTCCATAACGTTATCAGGAGTTAAGGAAAAAGGGTAAATGTCAACCTCAACATCTGGATTGAGTTTTTTTACGAATTCAGCAGCCGACTCTGCCTTGTTTTTTCCGAACTTTTCGGCGTGTATTATCTGCCTTTGCAGATTCGACTCTTCAACCAAGTCAGCGTCAACTATTCCAATCCTGCCCACACCAGCCGCTGCGAGGTAGGCGATGACGGGACTGCCAAGCCCACCCGCTCCCACTACAAGCACACTTGCCTCACGCAATCTTTTCTGCCCCTCTTCACCGAAAACCATGATTTGCCTGCTGTATCTGTCAGATGTCAAGGTTCTTCACCTCTTTGGAGTGAGCCATTATGAAGTTCTTCCTGCTTTCAACATCCTCACCCATAAGGATGCTGAAAAGCTCATCTGCCTTTTTTGCATCTTCGAGGGTGACCTGTATCAGGATTCTGTTTTCTGGATTCATCGTGGTCTCCCAGAGCTGCTGTGGATCCATTTCTCCGAGACCCTTGTACCTCTGCACCTCTCCATCTCCGATCTGCTCCAGTGTTCTCTTTAACTCTTCATCTGAGTAGGCGTAGTAGCTCTTTTTTCCCTTCTTTATGTGGTAAAGCGGAGGCTGGGCTATGTAGAGGTACCCGCCCCCTATCAGCGGTCTCATGTATCTGTAGAAGAATGTGAGCAGCAGAGTCCTTATGTGTGCTCCGTCAACATCAGCGTCGGTCATTATTATGATTCTGCGGTACCTTGCCTTTTTTATGTCAAAGTCTTTACCTATTCCGGCCCCTATCGCTGATATTATCGCTTTTATCTCGTCGTTCTTAAGCACCCTTGCCATTCCAGCCTTTTCAACGTTTATGATTTTACCCTTAATCGGAAGGATTGCCTGAAATCTTCTGTCTCTTGCCTGCTTGGCAGAACCTCCTGCGGAATCGCCCTCAACAATGAAAAGCTCTCTCTCCTCGGGATTCTTTGATGAGCAGTCGGCAAGCTTTCCTGGTAGAGTCGTAACCAACTCGTTTTTTCTCTTTACGAGTTCCTTCGCTCTCTTTGCTGCCTCTCTTGCTTTTTTATTCAGAATGAATTTGTTAAGCAGAATTTCTGCAGAATTGGGGTTATCTTCGAGCCACTTCAACACTCCCGAATAAACGGCTGACTCAACCACAGTTTTAACGTCGCTGTTGGTAAGCTTGGTCTTCGTCTGCCCTTCAAACTGAGGCTCAGGAACTTTGACGCTTATAACTGCTGTAAGTCCCTCCCTTACATCCGCTCCCGTTACTGGCTCGAACTTCTTCAGGTGCTTCTTGCCATACTCGTTTACCGCCCTTGTAAGTCCAGCTCTAAATCCCACTACGTGAGAACCACCCTCTGAGGTGTTTATGTTGTTTGCAAATGCCTGTATGTTTTCAATGTCAGAATCAACAAATTGGATCGCCACTTCGACATTCACTCCATTTTTTGTGGTTTCTATGTATATGGGGTCGTGAAGAGGCTTTCGATTTCTGTTTAAGCTTTTCACAAGACCAACTATCCCGTCCTCAAAGTGGAAGACCTTCTCCTTACCCTCTCTTTCATCCACTAGCATAATCTTCAATCCGTGGTTGAGGTATGCGAGCTCCTTCAAACGCTGGCTAACGATTTCATATTTGAACTCCGTCGTTTCGAATATCTCCTTGTCAGGCTTAAACCTCACTTTTGTACCATGTTCCTTTGTCTCTCCCACAACTTTAAGCTCTGTTACGGGCTTTCCGCACTGATACTTTTGATAGTAAATCTTCCCATTTCTCTTAACCCACACCTCAAGCCATTCTGATAATGCGTTAACAACTGACACTCCTACACCGTGCAAACCGCCAGAAACGCGGTAAACCTTTTTAGAGAACTTCCCTCCAGCGTGGAGCCTTGTCATCACGATTTCAAGCGCGGACTTGCCCAACTCATGCATCTCTGTTGGAATACCTCTTCCGTTGTCCTCTACAGACGCTGAACCATCTTTGTGAAGACTCACTTTTATGACATCGCAGTACCCTGCAAGAGTCTCGTCAACTGCATTATCGACTACCTCCCACAGTAAGTGGTGCAGTCCACGGACGCCTACACCGCCAATATACATTCCTGGCCTTTTTCTGACAGCTTCAAGGTCATCAAGAACTTCGATATCTTTTGCCGAATATTCAACAGCCGTTTGATCAGGACTCACGACTTTTTTACGACTTCTTTGTTAATAAGCACTTTGTTTTTTAATATCATTGAAATTATTTTTAAAATTTAACTAAAATTAGAATTTTAGAATAATATTTTTGTTTTAGAAACGTTTATTTTAAAGTGTAATTGATTTTTTAATTAAATTTATTTACTAAAATTCAGTTGATTTAATTTATACAAATAAATTTAGAAACTTCAAATCAATTATTACAAGAAATTTGTAACAGACTAATATACAAATCATGATAGATTCAACAACCAAGGCAATTTTTGCAGTTACCCCCCCTTAAACACGTCCAAACATTAGTATTCACATAATTTTTGAAACAATTGATTTCTCACTTCACCAAGTTTTAGGTTCACCTAAAAGTTTTTGTTACAAAAAATTTGTAATAACTTTTTCAAAAATAATATAAAATTTATTCAAAAATAGTTGAAAATTAGATATGTTTAAATGAAAATAATTGAAATAATAAGTCAAAAAATTTTGATAATTGATACATTAAATAAATAAAAATTAAAATCCCAATGATTAAATTATTTCAAGACAATATATTTACACTCTGCAGGATAGAAAAAGTGGAGTTTGGCGAGCAAAAGTTAGACGAGTTTTTTGTTATTCTTCTTGGTTTGGGTTGAATATAAAATAGATTTTCCTGCCAACCTTCTTTTTTTTAACTAGTTTCATGTCGGCCATTAGATTCAGGTAGTAGCTTTCTGTAGACCTTTTTCGCCCAGTAATTTTGGCAATATCTTCGGCAGTAGCTTCGCCCAGTCTCAAGAGGGTGATTGCAGTCTTGCGGATGTTGTCGGGCAAATCGTTTATCATTATTTGCCAGTAAGAAGAGATGCATTTAAGCCTTTTCAAAAATTTGGTGGTGTAACAACAAAGGTGGAAATTTTTAAGGGCAGGGATTCAACCCCACCCTCTGTGCCCACGCTAAAAGTCGAAATACCAGCAATGACCCTTACAATCGAACACGATAAAAAGAT